>CAWULI010000047.1:0-6473 GCA_963923155.1 uncultured bacterium | reverse complement strand
CCACGGTGGCTAGATCAAGTTCTAACTCTTCGCTAAATCGTGGGCTAGCACTTGGTTCATGCCACAATCCTTGGGCCTTGGCATAACTTTCCACCAGTGCTAACTGTTCTTGCGAACGACCAGTTAATTTCAAATAGCGAAGTGTTTCGTCATCAATCGGGAAGATCGCACAAGTAGATCCATATTCTGGTGACATATTGCCGATAGTTGCGCGGTTAGCCATTGGCACCGCGGCAACGCCTGGGCCATAGAACTCTACGAACTTACCGACCACGCCATGCTTACGAAGCATCTCGGTGATTGTCAGCGCTAAATCAGTTGCGGTAGTGCCGAGTGGTAATTCGCCCTTTAATTTGAAACCAACCACGCGTGGAATCAACATCGAAACTGGCTGACCAAGTAGCGCAGCTTCGGCTTCGATACCGCCAACGCCCCAACCAAGTACGCCAAGACCATTGACCATCGTGGTGTGCGAATCGGTACCGACCACGGTATCTGGATAAGCGCGCAAAGTACCGTTAACCACACGAGTCATGATTACGCGCGCTAGATATTCAATATTTACCTGGTGCACGATTCCGGTTCCGGGTGGCACAACTTTGAATTCATCGAATGCCGTCTGGCCCCAACGCAAAAATCGATAACGTTCACGGTTACGTTCGTATTCGACATCTACGTTCTTGGTAAATGCATCAGCAGTGCCAAAGAAATCTGCAATGACCGAGTGATCGATAACTAGCTCAGCTGGTGCCAGCGGATTTACCTTTGCCGCATCGCCACCTAATTCGACGATCGCTTCGCGCATAGTTGCCAGGTCCACGATGCAAGGAACTCCGGTGAAATCCTGCATGACTACGCGCGCTGGAGTAAATTGAATTTCGGTATCTGGTTCGACCTTAGGATCCCAATTAGCCAGAGCTTTGATATGTGTCGCGGTGATGTTGGCGCCATCTTCGGTACGAAGTAAATTTTCCAGCAGAATTTTTAATGAGAACGGTAAGTTGCTTGCGCCTTCGATCTTAGAGATATCAAATATCTCGTAACTCTTTCCGGCAACTTCTAGGTTTCGCTTGGACTTGAAGGAATCAACTTTGGACATAAATTTCCCCGCTACCGATTTATCTTGATATCAAGATACTTTATTTGGCTCCAAAAGACAAATACTTTCGATATGTTGCGTCATCGGAAATAGGTCATAACCATCAATCTGCACCAAGCGCCATCCGTTCTCGGTGAATTGCTTAACATCGCGCGCCAAGGTTGCTGGATCGCAAGCGACATAAACGATGCGCGATGGATTGATTCGTAGCAATTGATCTACCACTTCTGCCCCGGCGCCCGCGCGAGGCGGGTCAAGCACTACAACATCTGCGCGTTTGATATTACGTAGCGCCTTGGCGACATCATCTCTGATTACTTTCACATTCTGGTACGCCTTGAAATTCTCGCGCGCAGACTCAGTTGCAGGGATAGAACTTTCGATCAAATCAATTCGGCCACCAGCGCCAATTTTGTCGATAGCTACCGCGCTGAATAATCCAACTCCGCCATACAGATCAAGTAAGTGTTCGCCCGGTTTAAGCGCAGCTAACTTCAAGAATTGCGTAGCCAAGGTATCTGGCGCACTTCGATGGCGTTGCCAGAAAGCTCCAGCTTTTACTAACAATTGCTTTCCAAGCACGCTTCGTTGCAAATCCCCTTGTGGAACTTCGATCGGTTCCATGGGTTCGTACTTTTCCAGCGCGATCTGTTCTACATGTAACTCTTCACCGGCAATCAAGCAATCTGATATCGGGATGATGTCATGCGAACGCGAAGCATAAATTCCGAATTGCCCCGCTTCATTTGCAACACCACGGATATGGGTGCGATATCTAGTTGTTGGCGCCACTTCGTGTACCACCACATCCACATCCATCTTTGCGATACGGCTAAATTGTTCTTTGATGACCTCGGCTTTTAACTTTCGTTGATAAGGCAGGTTCAAATGCTGAAAATCGCAGCCACCACATTTACCTGCATATGCACATGGTGGTGAAATTCGTTCCGGCGAGCTTTCAATTACTTTAATTAGATTAGCACGCGAAAAACCCTTGTTCTGGCTGGTTATTTCGATCTCGATCAATTCACCTGGCGCAGTATCGCGGATGAAGATTACTTGCCCTTCATGTCGAGCAATAAAGTGGCCGCCATGTGCGACCTTCTCGACGCGAACCTGCATAACTGCAGTTTAAGGGCTATGCTTTATAACCTATGCATGTCGTGATTATGGGTTGCGGTCGCGTTGGTTCGGCAATCGCTTTAGAACTCGAAACCGCCGGAATCTCAGTATCTATCATCGATCAATCCCGCGAAGCATTTCGTAGATTAGGTGGCGCTTTCAAAGGAACTACAGTTACCGGAATCGGTTTTGATCGCGACATTTTGATTCAAGCCGGCATCGAAAAGGCAGATGCATTTGCCGCGCTATCAAATGGTGATAACTCAAATATCTTGGCCGCTCGTGTTGCGCGCGAAGTTTTCGGCGTACAGAATGTGGTGGCACGTATTTATGATCCAGCTCGCGCCGAGATTTATCAGCGCTTAGGAATTCCAACTGTTGCCACAGTAACTTGGGCAACCGAACAAGTATTGCGTCGTTTGCTTCCAGGCGGCTCTCGCGGCGAATGGCGCGACCCATCTGGCAAGGTAGCGTTGATGGAAGTTTCGATCCATCAAAGTTGGTTGGGCCATCCGATCTCCGAAGTAGAAGATCGTACAAAAGCACGCGTGGCATTCTTAACTCGTCTTGGTGATGCCTTCATTCCTGATAGCCATACCGTGATGCAAGAAGGCGATCTATTACATGTGATCGTGCATGACGAAGATGTCGATTCGGTAACCGAAACGCTTAACGCGGAGGTCAATTAATGCGCGTAGCAATCGCCGGTGCCGGCAATGTTGGTCGTTCTATCGCACGAGAATTGATCGGCAATGGTCACCATGTCATGTTGATCGACCGCGACCCCAAAGCGATGAAATTGGAATCAGTCCCAGAGGCCGAATGGATAATGGCCGATGCCTGCGAGATCGCATCTATGGATAATGCCAAATTAGACCAATGCCAAGTTCTGGTTGCGGCCACTGGCGATGACAAGGTAAACCTTGTCGCATCACTTCTTGCTAAAACCGAATATGGCGTGCCACGCGTAGTGGCACGTATCAATCACCCAAAGAACGAGTGGTTATTCGATAAATCTTGGGGTATCGATGTCGCAGTATCAACTCCGCGCATCATCGCAGCACTTGTTGAAGAGGCAGTTTCGGTTGGCGATGTAGTTAGATTATTTAGTATCGGTAAAGGCGCCGCGAATCTAGTGGAATTGACTCTGCCCGATGGCTCTAACTGCATTGGCAAAACTGTAGATGAGGTCGAATTACCTGATAACGCTTCACTTGCTGCGATCGTTCGCGATGGTCGCGTCTTTACGCCAAAGTCTCACGATAATTTTGCAGCCGGCGATGAATTGTTATTTGTTGCTTCGCAGGCAGCCGAAGCTAAGTTAAAAGCCTGTTTTATTCAGAGCTAGCTGGTTTAACGCTTGGCACGGTTTTAATAATCAACCAAGTCCACCAAATCGTCAACAAAAATAAGGGGTATCCCAACGCGATACTTGCAATTCCAAGTGCATTTAATTGATTAGCTTGATACAACGGATACATGATTGCCAATCGAAGCAAGAACATTCCGACCCAAATCCAACCAGCCAAGGTATAAACCCGTTTACGTTCTGGCACTTTCCGCCATTCAAGGTTTTCTCCGATAATCGGTCCGATTACGATTCCTAAGATCGGCCATCCAATCAGGTTTCCAGATGTGTATAAAAGAGCATATGCGCTATTTTTAATAAATGAGGGAATGTAATAATCCTTTGCTTGGCCACCTTGTTTTGCAAACCAGGCGCAAATCAAGATCCCGATAAAGCCACTTACAGCGTGTTGCAACGTATCGCGTTTGACCAAGCGCCAGATCGCCAAGAGCGCGCTTGAGATAATTGCTGCGTAAATAGCACTTCTTAATTCATGTTTGATATTAAAGAGAATCAAGAAAATGATCGATGGCACGCCATTATCAATCAATCCACGAGTGCCGCCAAGCGCGTTTACGATCCGGTCGCGCTCCTCGCTCATTGCTTTCCGCCTGTCGAGCCGAATCCCCCGCTACCGCGTTCCGATTCTGGAAGCACATCGACCTCTTCAAATTGTGCATGTTCGAATTTTTGAAAGACCAATTGTGCGATGCGATCCCCGCGCTTGATCTCAAATGTGTTCTGCAGGTCGTGATTGATCAAATTGATTTGGATCTCGCCACGATAACCGGAATCGATTGTTCCTGGTGTATTTACAATAGAGATTCCGTACTTAACTGCCAAACCACTTCGTGGATGGGCTAAGCAGACATAACCTTCTGGTAGCGCAATGGCGATTCCGGTCGGAACCAAGGCACGCGCTCCCGGCGCCAAAGTGCAATCAATCCGCGCATAAACATCTAATCCGGCATCCCCTGGTTTTGCATATTGCGGCAACGGCAGATCTTTATCCAAGCGTTGAATTAAAACTTTGAACTCGCTCATGGATTGATCCCAAACTGTTGATTGTTGATGAAACCTTCGGCTGCATTATCGATAAAGTGTTGAAGTTCGACCACAATAAATAGCGCGGCAGCTTTCAAAGCCAATTCCCCATCTGGGCTATTTAGCCGCCCTTCGGCGTAGGTATAAACCTTGCGACGCTCACGACCCATGATCTTTGCATGGATAAATAATTTAGAACCCACTGGTATTGGCTTTAGAAAATCAGTCTCAAGTCGCCCAGTTACCGCCGGTACTTGTAATAAGTACATCAACTTTCCAAGCGCTTCATCGAAGGCAAGTGAAAGTAATCCACCGTGCGCCAACCCTGGTGCGCCTTGGTGCATATCGGTAACGGTAAATTCGCAGGTCGCAGTAAGTCCTTCGCCGGCGATCGATCGCATATGCAAACCAGTTGGATGATCAACCCCGCAACCAAAACACATCTTTAAATGCGATGGGATCTCTTCGCCAGGTTTTGGCGCCAAAGGATGGCGCTCTGGCATCGGCGTACCTGCCGGTGGTTTTAACCCTTCGATTGGCATATCCAAAGGTTACGCTACTTTTGACCCGTGGCAACTAAGGAAGTTAGCGAACCTAAATATCAAGAAGTGATAAATCCGCCACTTTCATTTATCGCATTCTTGTTGTTCATGTATCTCTCGGTCGCCTATTCGATATGGGTTGCCTTCGATTTTATTCAAGCCGCGGTGACTATGTTGGTGCTCTTGCTTACCGTGCCACTTATTTGGCGACGACTACAAATGCGCATAACTGTGACTGATGAATTATGCATAGATCAGGCTCATATATCTTTGAAATATCTAGCCGAAGCTATTGCCGTTGATGAGCGCGAATACCGTGCCCTTCGAAGTTCGCAGGCTGATGCCCGTAGTTTTCATGCTACCCGTGCTTGGTTAAAACGCGGCATTAAGGTCAAAGTAAATGATGAGCGCGACCCAACTACTTACTGGTTGATTGGTTGCAAAAATATAGAAGAACTGGTCGGAGCGTTAAATAATCTAAAAAATTAAGCGCACTCTTTGCAGATTGCGTTTGCGCCTTCGCCCTTTGCGCGATTTGTAACGTGGTGAACCAAAAAGCAACGACTGCAGGTGAATTCATCCTCTTGCTTTGGAACTACGCGAACCGATAACTCTTCGCCAGATAGATCAGCGCCAGGAAGTTCGATATTTTCAGCTTCTTCTTCTTCATCGATATCGATCTTGCCAGATTGAACTTCGGCGCGTTTGGCTTTGAGTTCTTCAATGGATTCCTCGTGGAGTTCTTCATCCGTTTTTCGGGGTGTGTCGTAATCCGTTGCCATTTTGCACCGCCTTTCTATCTTTAAAGAGAACGGGCGTAGATTGCCCTATTTGTGCAGATATTTCTACTAAACCACGCAAAAATTACCTTTATTCCAATTAAAAATTAGGAATCGTGAGCCTTTTAGAGGCTATTTACCCGTTTGGCCAGCCGGTCATCCACAAGCGCACGCACATATGTGCCTTCTGGACGGTACTCCTCTTCGAGCACCTCACCCTTTTCATGGATCGCATTAACCAGATCACCACGGTTATAAGGAATCACAGTATCAATTTCGATATTCGGATGCGGCAATGAGTTTTCGATTGCGCGTAATAAATTATCGATTCCAAAACCAGTCTTCGCGCTGAATGCAAAAGCGCTGCTTTCGTGGCGCAATAAAGCCATGATCTTCTCTGGGTCTGCCACATCTGCTTTATTAATCGCGATTATCTCTGGCACTTCTTCCGCACCGATTTCGGTAATTACTTGGCGTACTGCCCTGATCTGTTCGAAAGGATCCGGATGCGAACCATCAACCACATGCACGATCAAATC
>CAWULI010000046.1:0-6504 GCA_963923155.1 uncultured bacterium | reverse complement strand
ATTTATCAGATACTGTCGATTATGGCGCGATCGTCGATTTAGTAATCGAAGATATCGAGAGCGAACCTTGTAATTTGATCGAACATTTAGCGGGACGAATCGCAGATCGCATCCTCTTTGAATTTCATAAGATTAATGGAATATCTGTAACCATTCACAAACCAAATGCGCCAGTTAATGGCAACGTATTGGATATTTCAGTAACCATCGAACGGAATCGATGAGAGCGGTGGTAGCGCTGGGCTCGAATATTGGTGAGCCTAGTGAAAACCTTGATCTAGCGATTGCTCTCTTACGTGAAGCCACTGAAGTTGTTGCGGTTTCAAGCTACTATAAAACCAAACCTGTTGGCTATCTAGATCAACCAGATTTCTTAAATGCAGTTTGTTTGGTGGAATCCGATTTGCCGGCAATGGATTTACTAAAGATGCTTCATGGTATCGAGAAGGTGATGGGTCGCGAGAGATCGATTCAATGGGGACCACGAACAATCGATTTAGATTTGATTCAATATGGCGCGCTGCTTTCGAGCGCCGAAGAGTTGAAATTACCGCACCCCAGAGCACATGAGCGGAAATTTGTATTAGAGCCCTGGCTTGAGATCGAACCAGATGCAATATTGCTTACGCATGGAAAAATAAGCGAACTTTTGAAAACTTTAGATTAAATTCAGTTACAATTAGAGAGTACCCGGTACCCAAAAGTGGACTGGAGTCTAAATTGAGCGAAACGGGATTTGTCCCGACAATGGGTGCGTTGCATGCTGGCCATGCTGCGTTGATTAGCGCTGCTCGAAAACGAAGCGAAAAGGTCATTGTCAGCGTCTTCGTAAATCCCTTGCAATTCAACGATCCAGAGGATTTAAAGAAATATCCCCGTACACCAGAGCGTGATGAAGAGATTGCTCTTGCCGCTGGCGCGTCAGAAGTTTGGTTTCCTAAATATGAAGAGATCTATCCAGCCGAACCAGAGTTGATTCAAGCAGGGCCGGTAGGTGAACTCTTTGAAGGCGCTTCCCGGCCCGGACATTTCACCGGAATGCTCACTGTAGTAAAAAGATTATTTGATTTAGCAAAACCCGATTTTGCGATCTTTGGCGAGAAGGATTTTCAGCAGTTATTTCTCATTAAAGAGATGGTGGCGAATTACAAATTACCGATAGATATCGTGGCACATCCGATTGTTCGCGAACCTGATGGTTTGGCGCTCTCTTCGCGCAATGTACGCCTTTCGCAAGCGGAGCGAAAGAAAGCCTTGGTTATTTATCGGGCACTAACAGCGGGTCGCGATCAACTCAGATCAATACTAGATAGCGAACCAGCTTGGCGCACTGACTATGCCGCGGTCATTAATCCAGAGAATTTCAAAGAAGAGTTAGCGCCAAGACAGCGAGCGATTGTTGCTGGCTGGATCGGTGGAGTTAGGTTAATTGATAATATGGAAATCACGGAGAGCTAAATGTTACTAACAATCGATGTCGGCAATACCAATACCGTGATCGGAACTTTCTTAGGTGAAGATCTGATCAATTCATGGAGAGTAAAGACCGATCCACGCAGCACCGCAGATGAGATCTGGTTACAGTTCAGAGCGCTAGTGGAAGATATTGATATCACCGGCATCTCACTCTGCTCTACGGTCCCTGCGACTTTGCGAGAGATGCGCACGATGCTTAGCCATTATTTCAACGAGATTCCAACCACAATTGTCGAACCTGGAATTAAAACCGGAGTACCGCTCTTAGTAGATAATCCAAAGGAGATTGGCGCAGATCGAATTGTTAATACTCTTGCCGCACATACGCTTTATGGCGGCCCGGCAATCGTGGTTGATTTCGGAACTTCCACAAATTTAGATGTGGTCTCTCCAAAAGGAGAATTTCTAGGTGGTGCACTGGCACCAGGTATTGAAATTTCAGTGGATGCTCTTGCACAGAGAGCGGCGCAATTACGCAAAGTCGAATTAATCAAACCAAGATCAGTAATTGGCAAGAACACTGTGGAAGCGCTCCAATCTGGAACTATCTATGGTTTTGCCGGCCAAGTTGATGGATTGGTTTCACGTATCGCTACTGAATTGGAGCACGAATACAAAGTGCGCCCAACTGTGATTGCAACCGGTGGTTTAGCGCCATTGATATTCGGTGTTGCAGATACCTTGGATGAATATGAGCCAGATTTGACGCTTATCGGGCTACGTTTAATTCACGAGCGCAATATCTAGTTGGGTAGACTCACGCCCAATATGAGCAATGAACCTGAGGTAGATCTACCGGAACAATTACGAATCCGGCGCGAGAAGCGCGATCGGATCCTCCAATCTGGCCGCGAGGCTTACCCAGTTTCGGTTCCGCGCACCAAGTCGCTCTCTGAAATTCGCGCTAAGTATCAAGAGCTTGCAATTGATGTGGCAACCGGAGATATCGAATCGGTAGCTGGTCGAATAATCTTCAAACGCGATACTGGAAAATTATGTTTTGCTAATTTGCGCGAAGGAGATGGCACCGAATTACAGGTGATGTTCTCCTTGGATAAAGTGGGACAAGAGAATCTAGATGCTTGGAAATCCGAAATAGATCTTGGCGATATTGTCTCCGTAACGGGAGAGGTAATAACTTCAAAGCGTGGTGAGCTGTCAATCCTTGCAAATAGTTACCAATTAGCTGCAAAATCACTCAGACCTTTGCCGGTGGAACATAAACCATTAAGCGAAGAGACTCGAGTTCGCCAACGTTATGTCGACTTGATAGTCCGGCCACAGGCGCGAGAGATCGCACGAATTCGTCCGCAGGTCATGAACTCATTGCGTAAGACCTTTTCTGATGCTGGTTTCTTGGAAGTAGAGACCCCGATGCTGCAAGTAATGCATGGCGGTGCTGCAGCGCGACCATTTAAGACGCATTCGAATGCTTATGACATTCCGCTGTATTTACGTATCGCCCCTGAATTATTTCTAAAGCGTTGCGTTGTCGGTGGTATCGAACGAGTCTTTGAGATAAATCGAAATTTCCGTAATGAAGGCGCAGATTCCAGTCATTCGCCAGAGTTTGCAATGATCGAGTCATATCAAGCTTATGGCGATTGGCGCACTATTGCCGATTTAACAAAGACGCTGATTCAAAATGCCGCAATGGATGTCTTTGGTACCCATGTCGTTACACATCATGATGGTCGCCAATTTGATTTAGGTGGAGATTGGGCGGAAGTCTCGCTTTACGAAGTTATCTCAAAAGGCGTTGGCCAAGAGGTAACTGCGCTAACTCCATATGCAGAACTCAAGCAGATCGCGGATAAATTAGGTATGAAGGTGGATCCAAAGTGGATTACTGGAAAATTAGCCGAAGAGATCTTCGAACATGTCGGCAAAGAGAATTTGATCAAACCTACCTTTGTTATGGGCTTTCCGGTCGACACTTCACCACTTGTGCGCCATCATCGCGAGCACCCTGGTCAGGTAGAGAAGTGGGATCTTTATGTTGATGGCTTTGAATTAGCAACTGGTTACTCAGAATTAATCGATCCAGTTATCCAACGCGAACGATTGGTCGAGCAATCGAAGTTGGCCGCTAAAGGCGATGAAGAGGCGATGCCACTAGATGAAGACTTCTTGCGCGCCATGGAATTTGGTATGCCACCTATGGGCGGAATGGGAATGGGTGCGGATCGTTTATTGATGGCGCTGACTGGCTTAGGAATTCGCGAAACAATTTTGTTCCCGTTAGTTAAACCCGAACAAGATTAAGAACGGGTATTTAAAATGGCAATCGAGATCCGCGCTGCGCGAACTTCTGATGTAAAGGGAATTCGAAAGTTAATCGATCTCTATGCGCCGCAACGAAGAATTCTCTCGAAAGAAACCGTAACACTTTACGAATCAGTACAAGAATTCGTAGTTGCAGTTGATGGCGAGAAGATAGTTGGTTGCGGCGCGATGCACGTGCTTTGGGAAGATGTCGCAGAGGTACGTACCGTTGCGGTTGCTGAAGAGTTACGCGGTAAGGGCGTTGGTCACCAAATACTTTTGAAGTTAATTGAACGTGCGGAGGCAGTGGGTGTAAAGAAAATCTTCTGCCTGACCTTTGAGACTGATTTCTTTGGCCGCCACGGATTTAAGGAGATCGAGGGCGCTCCGGTGGAGCCCGAGGTCTACCAGCAATTGCTGCGAAGCTACGACGAGGGCATCGCCGAGCTGCTAGATCTTGAGTCCTCTAAGCCAAATACCCTCGGCAATACGCGCATGGTCAAGATTTTGGGGGCATAAAAGCTCGGACTTTTTGGTTAGGCTATCTGTAAGTCAAGGAGGCTAAATGTTTGAGCGCTTTACCGATCGAGCTCGCCGAGTTGTCGTTCTGGCACAGGAAGAGGCTCGTTTACTCAACCACAACTACATCGGAACCGAACATATCCTTTTAGGTCTAATCCACGAGGGTGAAGGCGTTGCTGCCAAGGCGCTCGAATCAATGGGTATCTCACTAGATGCAGTACGCGGACAGGTTGAGGAGATCATCGGTCAAGGACAACAAGCTCCATCTGGCCATATTCCATTTACACCACGTGCAAAGAAAGTTTTGGAACTCTCACTTCGTGAAGCGTTACAACTTGGCCACAATTACATTGGTACCGAACACATTCTTCTTGGTTTGATTCGCGAAGGTGAAGGTGTTGCTGCACAAGTTCTAGTAAAGCTTGGCGCAGATCTAAATCGTGTTCGCCAACAAGTTATCCAATTGCTCTCGGGATACCAAGGCAAAGAGGCTGCTACTCAAGGTGGTCCCGCTGAAGGAACTCCAGCATCTTCAACAATTCTTGATCAATTCGGTCGTAACTTAACCCAAGCTGCGCGCGAAGGTAAGTTGGATCCAGTTATCGGTCGCGACAATGAGATCGAACGTGTTATGCAAGTGCTATCGCGCCGCACCAAGAACAATCCAGTTTTAATTGGTGAGCCAGGTGTTGGTAAGACCGCAGTCGTCGAAGGTTTAGCGCAAGCAATCGTTCGTAATGATGTACCAGAAACTTTGAAAGATAAGCATCTTTATTCACTTGATTTAGGCGCACTAGTTGCCGGATCTCGTTATCGTGGCGATTTCGAAGAGCGCTTGAAGAAGGTCTTAAAAGAGATCAAGACTCGTGGCGACATCATCATCTTCATCGATGAGATCCATACCTTGGTTGGCGCTGGCGCCGCAGAAGGTGCAATCGATGCCGCATCTATTTTGAAACCGATGTTGGCGCGCGGTGAGTTACAGACAATTGGTGCAACTACCCTTGATGAATATCGTAAGCATCTAGAGAAAGATGCTGCGCTGGAGCGTCGTTTCCAACCGATCCAAGTCAAAGAGCCTTCAATTGCGCACACTATTGAGATTCTCAAAGGGCTGCGCGATCGTTACGAAACACATCACCGCGTTTCGATCACCGATGGTGCGCTCGCAGCTGCAGCAAATTATGCAGATCGCTATATCTCGGATCGCTTCTTGCCAGATAAGGCGATCGACCTGATTGACGAAGCGGGTTCACGTCTACGTATCAAGCGCATGACCGTGCCACCAGAGATTCGTGCTTACGATGAGCGCATCGCAAATGTACGCCGCGAAAAAGAATCAGCGATCGATAGCCAAGATTTCGAGAAGGCTGCCAAATTACGCGATGATGAGAAGAATCTAATCAATGAGCGCAACGATAAAGAGAAGAGCTGGAAAGATGGTGCACTTGATCAAGTCACTGAAGTTGACGAAGAGTTGATCGCACAAGTTCTCTCTGCATCTACCGGAATTCCGGTCTTTAAGTTGACCGAGGAAGAGACCGCACGTCTACTTCGCATGGAGGAAGAACTTCATAAGCGTGTGATCGGACAAGATCAAGCGATAAAGGCGCTATCGCAAGCAATTCGTCGTACTCGCGCTGGTCTTAAAGATCCACGTCGTCCGGGTGGTTCATTTATCTTCGCTGGTCCATCCGGCGTTGGTAAGACCGAACTTTCACGCACCTTGGCAAGTTTCCTATTTGGAGATGAAGATGCCTTGATTCAATTGGATATGTCTGAATATTCAGAACGTCATACTGCATCGCGTTTATTTGGTGCACCTCCGGGATATGTTGGATACGACGAGGGTGGCCAATTAACCGAGAAGGTACGTCGCCGTCCATTCTCAGTTGTGCTATTCGATGAGATCGAAAAAGCGCATCCAGATATCTTCAACTCACTATTACAGGTTCTAGAAGATGGACGATTGACAGATGCGCAAGGCCGCACCGTCGATTTCAAGAACACCATCATCATCATGACCACCAACTTGGGTACTCGTGATATTTCAAAGAGCTTGGGACTTGGCTTTGCTAACAGCGAGGACACCATCACTAACTACGAGCGCATGAAGGGCAAAGTTAACGACGAGTTAAAGAGCCACTTCCGCCCAGAATTCCTTAACCGTATCGATGATGTGATCGTCTTCCATCAGCTAAATCAGGATCAGATCATCACAATCGTCGATTTGATGATCGC
>CAWULI010000045.1:0-6584 GCA_963923155.1 uncultured bacterium | reverse complement strand
GGTATTACTCGATTGGTTCAAGTTGGTTATTCAGCTGAACAATCAAAATGGTGTGTGCGATTAGCGGAGCTCTATCCTGGAAAAGTATTGGCTGCAGTTGCCTTACATCCTAACGAGGCCCCTGTAGTTGCTGATTTAGATGCAGACTTGAAGGTGATCGCAGAATTAGCAAAGCATCCACGGGTTCGCGCTATCGGTGAGACTGGTTTGGATTATTTTCGCACTCCACCAGAATTACAAGAGGTGCAACGTAAATCATTTAAAGCACACATTGAGATTGCAAAAAGAGAAAACCTCGCATTAGTGATTCACGATCGGGATGCACATCAAGATGTTTTAAAGACTTTGGAAGTGGTTGGCGCACCCGAGCGCACGATTTTCCATTGCTACTCTGGTGATTTAGAGATGGCGAAATACTGTGTCGAGCGCGGATATGTTCTCTCTTTCGCCGGAACGGTTACCTTTAAAAATGCACCTGCCCTACGCGAAGCAGTCCGTTATGTTCCTGATGAATTGTTATTGGTCGAGACCGATTCGCCTTTCTTGGCGCCAACACCTCATCGTGGTGCCATGAATACCCCGGCGCAGATCGCGAATATCGTCAGATTTATCGCTAACGAACGTGGCACAAGCCCGGAGCACATTGCCGAGGTAACGAGCGCCAATGCGCTCAAGTTATTTGGATCCTTTGATTAACCATGTCACTTCTGGGCGCATCAGAGATTAGAGAGTTGGCGGCTAAATTAGATTTAAAGCCGACCAAGAGTCTGGGACAGAATTTCGTCATAGATTCAAATGTCTGTCAAAGAATCGTCCGCCAAGTATCGATAAATCCTGACGATGTGGTCTTGGAGATCGGCCCTGGTCTTGGCTCATTGACTTTGGCAATCCTTGAGAGCGCTGTGCCAGTGATTGCAATCGAAATAGATAAAAGGTTGGCAGAGCAATTACCCGAGACCGTTAAGTTACATAATCCAAATGCCAATCTGACAGTAATTAATGAAGATGCGATATCGGTAAGGCAATTGCCAGTAAATCCGACGGTATTGGTCGCGAACTTGCCTTACAACGTTTCGGTGCCGGTACTTCTAAATTTGCTCGAATATTTTTCGCATTTACGTGAAGGTGTGGTGATGGTGCAAGCAGAGGTAGCAGATCGTTTAGCGGCTACACCAGGAAATAAGGATTACGGAGTGCCAAGTTTGAAAGCGGCTTGGTGGGCAGACGTTGAATTGGCTGGAAATATCTCACGAAATATCTTCTGGCCAATACCAAATGTTGATTCCAAATTGGTCTACTTCAAGCGACACGCACCACTTGGTGATGAAAGTATCCGTAAGTCAGTTTTTGCCCTGATTGATGCGGCATTCTCGCAACGAAGAAAGATGATTCGCTCATCGATGTCAGTAGCACTCGGCCCGAACAGTGAAGCAATCATCGCTGCAGCGGGAGTTGATCCCACCTTACGCGGTGAGACATTAGAGATAAACCAGTATCTTGCGATTGCATTAGAGTTAAACCGTGCGTCATAAGTCCGTCACCGTGCAGGTACCTGCAAAGGTGAATCTGCAATTATCGGTCGGACCTAAAGAATCTGATGGTTATCATGAAGTAGTTACCGTTTTCCAAGCAATTTCGCTCTTTGATAATGTGAAGGTTGCCGCAGCTGATGAATTTTCAATAACTGTAAGTGGGGACTACACCAATGCTGTGCCACTTGATCAAAGCAATTTGGTTTACAAGGCAATTGAATTGATGGCAGAAAAGTTCGATACCGCTAGAAACCTCGAGATTTCAATAGAAAAATCGATTCCAGTTGCCGGTGGTATGGCTGGCGGAAGTGCCGATGCCGCTGCGGTACTACTTGGAATTGATCAGCTTTATCGACTTGGACTTTCCAAAGATGAAATGGGTGAAATTGCGCGAAAACTAGGAAGTGATGTGCCGTTTATGTTGCATGGTGGCACCGCAGTCGGACGTGGTCATGGCGATGAGATCACGCCAGCCCTATCCCGCGGTAATTATCACTGGGTGATTGCGGTTTCGAGTACCGGTCTTGCAACTCCCGCAGTTTATGCAGAGTGTGATCGCTTAAGAACTGGTTTAGATATTAAAGCTCCTACTTTGAATGATGAGTTATTACAAGCACTTCTATCCGGTGATGCCACCAGAGTTGGAAAGAGTTTAAGTAATGATCTACAAGCAGCTGCTTGTTCTATAAGACCAGCGCTTAGATTGATCTTGGATACTGGTCAGGAATATGGCGCATTGGGTGGCGTAGTTTCGGGGTCTGGTCCTTCTGTTGCATTCTTAGTGGCAGATGAAGACCATTCGCTAGATCTAGCAGTTGCGCTAACTTCTAGTGGCGTAGTTGGAAGTGTGGCAAGGGCGCAGGGCCCAGTAACTGGTGCAAAAACGATTTCCGTAGATTAATTTTCTTCGAATGGAATCGAAAATTTCCTTAATAGCGCTGCCAATTCTGTTCGCTCATTTTTGGTAAGCGCTGCCAAAAATTCGCGTTCGCGGTTTAGCAGCTCTTCCATTGCCGAATCAACTGCTTTCATGCCATTTTTAGTAAGTGTAACAACAATGGCGCGACCATCTTCAGGATCTGGCGAACGAGTAATTAGCCCCAACTCTTCAAGTCGATCTAATCGATTAGTCATGGTTCCGCTTGTCACCATTGTCTCCTGAATCAATTGTCCAGGTGAGAGTTGATATGGCGCACCAACTTTTCGTAAAGAAGCAAGTACATCAAAACCCCACACTTCCAAATCTGCGAAGGCATTACGACGTGCGATATCTAAATGTTTTGAGATACGGGTTATTCTGGAAAGGACCGAGAGCGGAGAAAAATCTAAATCAGGGCGCGCTTTCTGCCATGCAGAAATCAAGCGGTCGACTTCATCCTTCTCATATTTATTCTCCATGTTGAGATAAGAATATTGGTGGTTTTGGCGAAACTCGCGCTTATAAGAGAGAATACGGGTTCCGCCATTGTGTAGTGGCTAGCACATGGGCCTTTGAAGCCCAGGGTCCTGGATCGATACCAGGTGGCGGAGCCACCAAATTCGATTGATTTGAATTTTCTAATGGTTATTAGTGGACATTAGAATGTCCTTGTGATTGATCAAGCGATTGTTCTCGCAGCTGGCGAGGGCACGCGTATGAAATCTCAAACACCCAAAGTTTTGCATTCAATTGCTGGCCGCACGCTTTTAGGGCACGTATTAAATTCACTCGATTCACTAAATCCAAAATCCATTCGAGTTGTAGTCGGATCAGGACGTGAAGAGGTTGAATCACATTTAGCTCAGATTGCACCAGATGCAATCGCTGTTTTTCAGGCGGAGAGAAACGGAACCGGTCATGCGGTGCAGATCGCAATTGATGGGGTTAAAAGCAATGGATTGGCGCTGATTCTGGCGGGAGATACACCGATGCTCTCAGCCAGCACCCTGCAGGAATTCGTGGCAGCGCATCAAGCTGGAAAATTCACCGCATCAGTTATGACGGCAGAGCATCCTGACCCAAGTGGATACGGGCGCATTATTCGTGGCGATGATGGACTACTTCTTAAGATCGTTGAAGAACGTGATGCCACCGATGATCAGAAGTTGATCTTCGAAGTGAATTCAGGCGTTTATCTTTTTGATTTTGCTGCATTAAGTAATGCAATCTCAAAATTAAAGCGTGACAATGCTCAAGGCGAACTCTATTTAACTGATGCAATTCAGATTATTCGTGAAAATGGTGGAAAAGTTGCGGCAATTTTGTGCGAGGATTTCACAGAGACTTTGGGCGTTAACGATCGGATTCAATTAGCCGAAGCTGCCGCTATCTTGCGAGATCGAGTAGCTGAGCGGCATATGCGAAATGGGGTGACCATCTTGGACCCTGGCAGCACTTGGATCGATGACACAGTTGCGATTGCACCTGATGTGACAATCTTGCCGGGTTGCGCGATTTTAGGTTCAACCGCGATTGCATCTGGCGCGGTTATTGGTCCACGTACTACCTTGCAAGATTGCGCAGTAAATAGTGGTGCAGTGGTCCGTGAATCTAATTGCACTGGTTCTGAAATTGGTGCAAATGCCAACGTTGGACCATTTACCTTCTTGAGAGCCGGAACTGTTTTAGCAAATGATAGTAAAGCAGGCGCTTTCGTAGAGATCAAGAATTCCCAGGTTGGTACCGGTTCTAAAGTTCCGCACCTTTCATATGTTGGTGATGCAACTATCGGTGAAGGTACAAATATCGGGGCAGCTACGATTTTCGTTAATTACGATGGAGTCGAGAAGCACCGTACTGAGATTGGTGATCACGTCAGAATCGGTAGCGACACGATGTTAGTTGCGCCAATTACTGTAGGTGACGGGGCTTATACCGCCGCGGGATCTGTGATTACTGAAGATGTTCCGCCCGGCGCGATTGGGGTTGGTCGTGCAAAGCAGAGAAATGTTCTAGGGTGGGTTCTGCGTAAACGACCTGGAAGTAAATCCGCAAAAGCTGCGGAAACGGCTGACAAAAAGGGAGAGCAACGATGAGCGAGCTTCGCCTCTCGTCCGAAAAACGATTGCGAATCTTTACTGGAAGAGCATTTCCAGAGTTAGCTGAATCAGTTGCCTCCGAATTAGGTATCACTATTACGCCAACATCGGCATATGACTTCGCAAATGGCGAGATCTTTGTTCGCTTTGAAGAATCAGTACGTGGCAGCGATGCTTTCGTAATTCAATCTCACGCCGCTCCAGTTAATAAGCAGATCATGGAACAACTGATCATGATCGATGCGCTAAAGCGCGCCTCTGCAAAACGAATTACGGTCGTCGCGCCTTTCTATGGGTATGCGCGCCAGGATAAGAAGCACCGTGGCCGCGAACCGATCTCTGCGCGATTAATGGCGGATCTATTTAAGACAGCTGGCGCAGATCGATTGATGGTCGTCGATCTTCATACCTCGCAAATTCAAGGATTCTTTGATGGTCCAGTGGATCATCTATTCGCATTACCGCTCTTAGCCAATCATGTTGGCAGCAAAGTCGATCGTTCGCAATTAACTATCGTTTCGCCAGACTCTGGTCGGGTACGAGTTGCAGAGCGTTGGTCTGATCTGCTTGGTGGCTGTCCGATTGCATTCATTCACAAGACTCGTAATCCATTGATTCCTAATGAATCAACCACTGGTCGTGTGGTTGGTGATGTTCAAGGGCGCACTTGTGTCGTAATAGATGACATGATTGATACTGCTGGAACAATTACCAAAGCAGTAGATGCGTTATTTGAGGCTGGCGCTAAAGATGTAATCGTTGCTGCTACTCACGCTGTTTTCAGTGGCCCGGCTATCGAGCGTTTGAAGAATTCAAAAGCATCTGAAGTGGTCGTTACCGATACCCTGCCAATCCCAGTAGAAAATCGCTTTGATGGCTTGACCGTGCTCTCGATTGCACCACTTATTGCGCGTGCAATCCGCGAAGTATTCGAAGATGGTTCGGTAACCAGTCTTTTTGACGGCCACTCCTAAACTGCGCTAACCTTCACCCCGTTCCGGCGAGGGTGAAAACCGTTATCGACGAAAGATTTCGTTAAACCTGCGCCTAAATTGAATGTTAAACAGAAGAGGCGAGGAAAATGGCAGAAGTAACAATCAACGGCAGTGCACGTACCGAATTCGGTAAGGGTGCTTCACGTCGCGCACGTCGTGATGGCTTAGTCCCAGCAGTTATCTATGGACATGGCGAGAAGCCAAAGCACGTGGTGCTGCCAGCGCGCGAATTAGGAAATGCGCTTAAGACTTCAAACGTATTGATCGATGTTGTAATCGATGGCAAGACCGAACTAACACTTCCTAAGGCAGTGGTCCGTGATCCACTAAAGAGCACGTTAGAGCATATTGATCTTTTGATTGTGCGTCGTGGCGAGAAGGTTGTCGTTTCTATTCCAGTACATACCTTTGGTAAGTACGATGCCGACGGAATTCTTGAGCACGTACATAACACCATCGAAGTGGAAGTTGAAGCAACCAATATTCCAGCAGAATTGAAGTTAAGTCTTGAAGATATGAAGGCGGGCGAATCACGCCATGCTGATGAGGTAGAACTTCCTGCCGGTGCACGTTTAGTTAGCGATCCAAAGATGGTTGTTGCACACTTGTCAGTTCGCTCAGCACAAGTTGAAGAGACTCCTGTTGCAGCCCCTGCTGAAGGCGCAGCTGCACCTGCTGAAGGCGCAGCCGCAGCAGAAGCTCCAAAAGCTTAAGTAGTTTAAAAGCTAGTTTAAAAAGTGGTCTGGTTAGTCGTTGGGTTAGGTAACCCTGGGGCTAATTACAAGAGCACTCGCCACAACATCGGGCAAATGGTCGTTGATGAAATGGCGCAAGCTAATTCACTTACTTGGAGCTCGCATAAATCTCGTGCCGATGTTGCAGCATACAAACTCGGCGTTGGATTAGATGCTCCCGGAATAGTTCTAGCAAAATCTCAAGGCTACATGAACGATTCTGGCGGTCCAATCAAAGCGCTCTGCAATTTCTATAAAGTTGAATTAGATAATCTGATCGTCATTCATGATGAGTTAGATATTCC
>CAWULI010000044.1:0-6643 GCA_963923155.1 uncultured bacterium | reverse complement strand
ACGGTATGTGTACGCACACCCCAAATATCTTTAGTAGCTAACCAGGTTGTCAATGCTATTGATGCGCTCTCACGTTCGAGCGGATCGCTGCCACCCAAGAATCTCTTTCGAGATCCGCCAACCAGGATCGGAAAGCCAAGTTCCTTGAATTTATCTATATTTCGTAGAAGTTCCCAGTTCTGCTCTGCATTCTTTGCGAAACCTAAACCAGGATCGATTACCAATTTTGTGGGCTCAATCCCGGCCAATAACGCGTTTGCAACTTGTTTTGTTAACTCTGCGATTACATCTGTCACTACATCTTCATAAACTGCCAACGTATCCATATCTTTCGATTGGCCGCGCCAGTGCATGCAGATGTACTTGGCTTTTAAAGCTGCAGCAGTGGCATGCATGGCTTCGTCAGCAAGACCACCGCTGACATCATTGATTATGCGCGCACCAGATGCGACTGCGAGCGCTGCGACTTCAGCACGCATCGTATCTACACTGACCATCGCCCCAGCTTTGCTTAGCGCATGAATAACTGGAATAACTCTAGATAACTCTTCATCCATACTTACGCGCTCTGCACCAGGTTTGGTGGATTCGCCACCGACATCAATAATTGTGGCGCCTTCTTCCATCATCTCTAAGCCGCGTGCGATTGCTCTATCTGGATCAAAGAATTGCCCACCATCAGAGAATGAATCAGGCGTGACATTCAAGATGCCCATTACGAGCGTCATATTTATCGATTGGTGATCAAACTAATTGCCTCGGCGCGGGTTGCTGGATTTCGCAATTCGCCGCGAACAGCAGAGGTAACCGTACGCGCTTCAGCTTTTCGTACTCCACGCATTGACATACAAAGGTGTTCGCAATCGATGATCACGATTACTCCAGCACAATCCAAGATCTCGACCATCGCATCGGCAATCTGTGAAGTTAAACGCTCTTGTACTTGTGGGCGTCTGGCGAAAACATCTACCAATCGCGCGATCTTTGATAAACCAGTGATCTTTCCGTTTGGAATATAACCAACGTGTGCTACTCCGTGAAATGGAGTCAGATGATGTTCGCATTGAGAGAAGACTTCAATATCTCTGACAATTACTAACTCTTCATGTCCAATATCAAAGGTGGTAGTTAAGACATCGCTTGGTGATTGATACAGACCAGCCATATTCTCGGCATAAGCGCGCGCAACTCTGGCTGGTGTGTCTTTCAAACCTTCGCGATTAGGATCTTCACCGAGCGCAATTAGTAATTCTCTAATCGCAGCTTCGGCACGTTTCTCATCATATGGTTGCTTTGCACGACCATCCTCTGGACCCATCGAAACGGATTCGACATTACTCAACAGATTCCGCTTTCTTACGAACCGCCCGCTTCTTTGGTGCGACATCTTTCGAACCATTTAGGCTAGCGGGAATCTCTACCGGCGGTAGCGAAGATGGCTTGCGAGTACTTGATCCAGTCCAAGCTGGTCGCGGCTTAATTGACTTTACCCCTTTGAAGATCTCTTCGATCTCATCCTTAAGAATTGTCTCTTTTTCAAGCAAGACAATCACCAATTGATCCAAGATGTTTCGGTTTGCTTCCAAGATATCGAAGGCTTCTTGGTGCGCGTTCTCGATTAGCTTACGAATCTCAGCATCGACTACTGCCGCTAAATTCTCTGAGTAATCACGTTGATGTGAAAGATCGCGCCCTAGGAAAGGTTCAGAGGAATTGGTGCCAAGTTTTACCGCACCGATTCGCTCGGTCATTCCGTATTGCGTCACCATCTGACGAGCAAGCGCAGTTGCTTTCTCGATGTCATTGCTTGCACCAGTCGATGGATCATGGAAGATCAACTCTTCTGCGGCACGGCCACCCAAGGTATAAGCCAATTGATCCAAAAGCTCGTTTCGAGTAACTGAATACTTATCTTCATCAGGCAAGACCATTGTGTAACCGAGTGCACGACCACGCGGCATGATGGTGATCTTGTGTACTGGATCGGTGTGCGGCAACGCATGTGCAACCAATGCATGTCCACCTTCATGATACGCAGTGACTCGACGCTCTTCGTCGCTCATGATGCGCGTCTTCTTCTGTGGTCCAGCCATGACGCGATCAATTGATTCGTCAATCGCGTTTAAGGTAATCGTCTTCTCATTGTTGCGCGCTGTAAGTAGCGCTGCTTCATTTAAAACATTCGCAAGGTCGGCACCCGTAAATCCAGGAGTGCGTCGAGCGATTGCTAGTAAATCAAGCCCTTCGGCCAAAGGTTTATTCTTCCCGTGCACTTTTAGGATCGCTTCGCGTCCCTTTAGATCTGGACGTTCTACCGGAATCTGGCGATCGAAACGACCAGGGCGAAGTAGCGCTGGATCTAAAACGTCTGGTCGATTAGTCGCTGCAATCAAAATGACTTGAGTCTGATCGTCGAAACCATCCATCTCGACAAGTAATTGGTTGAGAGTCTGTTCGCGCTCGTCATGTCCGCCTCCTAAACCAGCGCCACGTTGGCGACCCACTGCATCGATCTCATCAACAAAAACGATTGCAGGTGCGGTCTCTTTTGCTTTGTTAAATAGATCGCGAACGCGCGCAGCACCAACACCAACAAACATTTCGACGAAATCAGAACCTGAGATTGAATAGAACGGAACCTTCGCTTCGCCCGCGACAGCGCGCGCTAATAAAGTCTTACCGGTTCCGGGTGGGCCATAAAGTAGAACGCCTTTTGGAATCTTTGCACCAAGTTCCTTGTATTTAGCCGGGCTAGCCAGGAAATCTCTGATCTCTTCTAACTCTTGTACCGCTTCATCCGCACCAGCTACATCGGCAAAGGTGGTCTTTGGCGCTTCGCTATCTTGCAACTTGGCACGAGATCGGCCAAATTGCATCGCGCGACCGCCGCCATTTGCTTGGCTCATCATCCAGAAGAAGAGCAAGGTAATAATTAAGAATGGCGCAACCGAGAATAAGAATGAAACTAATAGTGATTGTGTAGGTACAACTACATTCCAACCCTTTGTAGGTGGATTACTTGTCAAAGCATCAATCACTGTTGGTTCTTGGCGAACCACATATGAGGCTTGAACTTTGGTGGCGCCATTGATCTTCACACCATCGTTAAGAATTACTTTGATTACTTGATCTTTATCGATGACACTGGCCGAAGAAACTTCACCCTTTGAAATCGCATCTAAAATCTGCGAAGTCTTAACTGAGGTATATCGATTTGCTGCAGAAGAAATCTGTCCGAAGAAGGTCACTGCCAATATGCCGAGCACGATCCAGAAGAGTGGGCCTCTGGTGAATCGTCGGACGCTATTTGGCGGGGTCGGCAAATTCGACTTACGCGCTGGTTTCTTATCTGCCATCAGTCTCTTTCTATTCGTAAACGTGCTTTGCTAAAACACCGATGAAATCTAAATTGCGATATTTCTCGTCGTAATCCAGGCCATAGCCAACTACGAAATCTGGCGGGATATCAAAGCCCACATATTTAACATCGACATCTACCTTTGCCGCAGTTGGTTTACGTAACATCGTCAAGATCTCAACGCTCTTTGCGCCGCGTGATTCAAGATTTGATCTCAACCAATCCAAGGTCAATCCGGTGTCGACAATATCTTCGACGATCAGTACCTCTCGATTAGTGATGTCACGATCAAGATCCTTCAAAATTCGCACCACACCACTGGACTTGGTACCTGATCCGTAGGATGAGACCGCCATCCAATCCATCTCAACTTGTCTATCTAAGGCACGCGAAAGATCAGCCATCAACATGACTGCCCCTTTGAGCACACCCACTAATAACAAATCTCTACCGCGATAATCTTCCCCAACTTGCTTTGCAAGTTCGGCTACGCGCTTTTGAATCTCCTCATTGGATGCGACTACGCGTTCGATGTCGGCAGCGACGTGTGCGTGATCCACGTGGTGGGCTCCTTTAAAGTTCGGGCGGTTAATTAGAGAGCGTTAGTCTGCCCGAAATTCGGGAAACCTTCACACCCGCAGGGAGGCTAACCTCACCTTGCCCCTTCCAATTTGAGACCAACGCCTCTACTTGGCTCACCTGTTCACTCGAAAGTTGAGCCGTGCCATGATTTCCTGATTCTCTAATCGCCTGCAGAAGTGCGATACGTAACACCCTGGTACGAACCGCTTTAGAAAGTTTAAGTAGCGCACCTACTTCGAGGCTCTGATCTTCCTCCCAAAATGCTCTAGCTAACTCATCTAAAGCATCGGCATCATCTCGTAGCAACTGCGCGCTACGAGTCAAAGCTTCGCTAATACCAGGTCCGAGTTCGCTCTCTAACATCGGCAAAACTTTCTTACGAACCCGAACTCTCATAAAATTTAGATCTTCATTATGTGGATCCTGCCAAGGTTGTAAACCTAGTTCTTGGCACGCCGCCTCAGTCTCTTTGCGAGTAATTTCGAGGAACGGTCTGATGTAGATTCCATTGACCGTTGCCATGCCAGAAAGTGATCGGGCGCCGCTACCTCGCGCTAAACCAAGTAAAACGGTCTCGGCTTGATCATCTTTTGTATGGCCAAGTAAGACTGCGACCGCACCGCGCTCTTTTGCAACTTTTTGCAACGCTGTATATCTCGCCTTTCGAGCTGCCGCTTCTAGACCATCGCCTTTTTCAACTATTACTGATTCGATGATGCACGGAAAATCTAATTGTGAAACTACGCGCTCGGCTTGTGACTTTGAACCTGCTTGTAATTGATGATCAACGGTTACACCTAATAATTTAATTGCTAATTTCTCAGCTTCGATATTTGCCGCAGCGGCAAGCGCTAATGAATCAGCGCCTCCGGAAACGGCGACTAAAACTAAATCTCCGGCAGAGAAATTACTTAACGCTGCTCGAACTGCGCTTCGAAGCGCTACGAGCGCATCCATCAAACGCGTCCTGCGAAGGGCATCAATCCCGGCATGGCATACATATTAGATTTAACCAAGCCCACTCGTTTATTGCGTGCCTCCCAGACCATATTGTTTCCGGCGTAGATCGCGATATGGTGAATTGCAGAGATCGAACCGTTGTAAGAATAGAAGAGTAGATCGCCAGGTTGCATCTCAGTTAACTTAACGTGATAAGTCGAAACTGAATAGAGTGCGGCGTTTAGACGATCCCATTGTGGCCAACCGAGTCCCGCCGCTTTATATGCCGCGTAAACCAAGCCTGAACAATCAAATGCATTCGGACCTTCGGCGCCCCAAATATACGGCTTGCCTGCTTGAACCTGCTTGATTGCATAAGCAACAGCTAATGCGCGTTGTGCAGGAGTGGTCCGGATTGTGCTCGCGCCTTTAAAGCCACGATCTGGCCAGATCTTCTTCTGATCGATCGTGGCATCTGCGATATTTGAATTCTGTTCTTCTAAGAGAGCAAGTTGACGTTGTTGTTCTAATGTAGTGCGAACTTTTCGTGCCGCAAGCAATTGCGCCATTAATTGATCTTGGACCTTCTGTAATTTTGCTACCTCTTGTGCCTGCGCTGCACGTGCATCATCAGCGACTTTCTTGGCGGAAGCAACTTTATTTGTGGCGACTTGTTGTGCTGCCTTTGCATTATCTGCCGCTAATTTTGCAGCCTTAGCGACAACTTCTGCTGCTTTAAATCTATCTAGCGCTTGCGAATTAGATGCGCCAATCTTTCCAAGTGTTGAAAGTTGATCAATCAATTCTTGGGGGCCATTGGAACTAAGAAGCGGTTGGATATCCGATAAACCACCGCCCATCATGTAAGCATTTGCGGCTAACTTGCCAATCTTCTGATGTGCCTCTTCGACTGCAGCTGCGGCTGCTAGCGCATGTTTCTGTGCCGCAGTTGCGATCGCGGTTGCTTTATTTAACTCAGCTACTGCCGCAAGGTAAAGAGCTTGGGCGGCATTGGCTTTTGCAGTTAAAGTCCGAAGCGAATCCTTCGCTTGATTTAATTGCTTGGCTTGTGCATCTGCTGCCGCTTTCTTTGCAGCTTCGGCTTTCTTTGCAGCATTGATCTCTTCGATGGTCGGTTTTTTAGTCGCGGCAAGAACCGGATTAAAACCCGATCCAAAAAAAGAAATCGCCGCAACCAACGCGACGATTCGTTTGCTTCGCAAGACCAGACCTCCAAATATGGGGAAAATATCGGACTGGCTAATGGTAATTCTGGAGCACCATAAAACTCGGGATTTGGCTTTAGTTTGCTACATCACGCCTTTTAAATACCCCGACTGCAAGAAGCGCAGCGACCACTAAATAAATTGAGATACGGGTGAGCGCTTGCGAGTAATTTAATGCGATATCCAAACTCGCATTCTTGCCGCCACTTGCCACGATAGTAAGGAGATTGCCAGGTAACCACTGTGCCGATGGTTTCCAAGCCAAGGAAAGAATGCTTTCGACAACTAAAAGAAAACCAGTGCCAGCAGAGATGGAGGCCATCGGGGATCTTAAGAAGAGCCCCAGCACCATTCCGATCGTGCCATACCCAAATGTAGAAATTAGAACATTTCCAATGGTTTGAATGAGTACAGTGCGAGCATCATTTGTCGACCACGCGATTGTTGAAACATCTACCCGACCAGCAAGTAAATACGCACCTGTAATACCAGTTACCGCGCTTATTAATACCAAGCAGAGCGCAAATGAGAGCATCGC
>CAWULI010000043.1:0-6646 GCA_963923155.1 uncultured bacterium | reverse complement strand
GGTTCCTTCGAGGATCTCTTGCCCTTTAGCGATGAAGGTCTTGTTCGATTGGCCTTTGCTTGTAAGACCCCGATCGTCAGCGCGATCGGACATGAAAAAGATGCGCCGTTATTGGATCTAGTCGCAGATTACCGCGCCTCTACCCCAACCGATGCTGGCAAGAAAGTCGTGCCTGATTTAAATGAAGAATTATTATTTATCGAAGCGCTTCGTGGTCGCTCACTTCGCACAATCTCCAATCGGTTAGAACGCGAAACCGATCGCATCAAGGCGCTTCATGATCGCCGGATCGCATTTGTGCATCGCATCAAATTGGCCGAAGAGGATCTGCAGCATCTCTTGGCTCGAGTTCGTTCACTCTCTCCGCAATCCACTTTGGAACGCGGATATGCAGTGGTGCAAAGATCAGATGGCCAAGCAGTACGCCAAGTCACAGATGTTAAGAATGGTGATGCAGTTCGCATCCGCCTTGCACAAGGTCAACTTGCTGCCGAAATTATTGATAAATAAAGTAAGTAAAAACAGGAGTAAATTAGCGCCGTGGCCGAGAAACTTTCATACGAAAAAGCTCGCGAAGAATTAACCAAAGTCGTAGAGCAATTGGAATCGGGCTCTGCTACTTTAGAAGAATCTTTGAAACTCTGGGAACGTGGCGAAGATCTAGCCAAAATCTGTCAGGACTTATTAGATGGCGCTAAAGCCAAAATTGAGAATAATAAAGAGAAGCCAGCAAAATGAGCTTCAATTACTCAGATCTCTTGCCAATCGGTGAAGACCAGACCAAATATCGCCTAGTAACCAAAGAGGGCGTAAGAGTCGTGAAGCATGGAGACTTGGAGTTCTTAGAAGTCTCACCAGATGCAATCACTAAATTAACCGAAGTCGCGATTCACGACATTAACCATTATTTGCGTGATGCGCACTTGCAACAACTGGCCAATATTTTGAAAGACCCCGAAGCCTCGCCCAACGATCGCTTCGTCGCACTTGATCTGTTAAAGAATGCCAATATCTCTGCTGGCGGCGTGCTTCCAATGTGCCAAGACACTGGCACCGCGCTGGTCATGGGCAAGAAGGGACAGTTCGTCTTAACTACGGGTAAAGACGAGGCTTCGATCTCCGAAGGTGTCTATAACGCTTACACCAATCTAAATCTGCGCTACTCGCAGATGGCCCCACTAAATATGTGGGATGAGAAGAACACCGGCAACAACTTGCCTGCACAAATCGAGATCTACGCAGATTCTGATCATCAAGACGAATACAACTTCCTATTTATCGCCAAAGGTGGCGGTAGCGCTAACAAATCATTTTTATATCAAGAGACCAAAGCGGTGCTTAATAAAGATGCCTTCTATCCATGGCTGGAAGAGAAGTTGCGTTCGCTGGGTACCGCCGCATGTCCGCCATACCATTTAGCGATTGTGGTGGGCGGAACTAGCGCCGAACATACTTTGAAGAGTGCAAAACTTGCTTCGACAAAATATCTAGATTCGCTACCGACTACTGGTGATTTAACCGGACATGCATTTAGAGACCCAGAGGTCGAAGCCGAGGTCTTAAAGATCACGCAGAACTTAGGTATCGGAGCGCAATTTGGTGGCAAATATTTCTGCCATGACGTTCGAGTAATTCGTCTACCAAGACATGGTGCATCGTTACCAATTGCGATTGCAGTCTCATGTTCGGCTGATCGCCAAGCGAAAGCCAAGATCACCAAAGAGGGCGTCTTTATTGAGGAATTGGAGCGCGACCCGGCCCACTTCCTACCTGAAACCACTGATGAGCACTTAGATGAAACTGTCGTGAAGATTGATCTCAGTAAACCGATGTCAGAAATTCGTGCCGAGTTATCAAAGTACCCAGTGAAAACCAGGTTATCTCTAACTGGAACATTAGTGGTCGCCCGCGATTTAGCCCACGCGAAAATCAAAGCGTTGATCGATTCTGGTAAACCGATGCCGGATTATTTTAAGAATTACGCGGTCTATTACGCAGGACCTGCGAAAACTCCAACTGGATATGCGTCGGGTTCCTTTGGTCCAACTACCGCCGGACGTATGGATTCATATGTCGATTACTTCCAGAAAAATGGCGGTTCTTTCGTGATGCTTGCAAAAGGCAATCGATCAAAGCAGGTGACCGATGCTTGCAAAAACAATGGCGGTTTTTATTTAGGTTCAATTGGAGGACCGGCTGCTCGCCTTGCCAAAGATTGCATTAAGAAGGTTGAAGTCTTGGACTTTGAAGAGTTAGGTATGGAAGCGGTCTGGAAGATCGAGGTCGAGGATTTCCCAGCATTTATCGTCGTCGACGATAAGGGAAATGATTTCTTTGCTGAAACCGCTAAACCATTGACTATTGGTAAGCGCGCTGAGATCTAGATATTTAATTAAATATCTAATTAAATATTAGTAAGCGCCGCGAGAATTGTGGCGAGCTAAGGCCTTGCAAGGTGTTCCGTAGCGACCTTGAATGTAATTAAGGCCCCAACGAATCTGGGTAACTGGATTTGTTCTCCAATCAAGGCCGACAGATTCCATCTTGGTCGCAGGGAAGGCCTGCGCGATTCCGTGTGCGCCCGATCGATAGTTATGAGCCTTGTAATTCCAATGGGATTCGCGATTCCATAAAGTAACTAAGCAATTTTGTTGCGAAGCGCCCCACTTCGGATATTCAGCACGAACAATGCGCAGTGCAACCTGCTTTGCACCGTATGGGGTGCGGGCAAGTTCGATCTGGCGGCTAGCCAAGGAGACTGCGCGAAGATCGAGCGCTGAAATCTGGGCTGGCGCATCGAGCGCGGCGTACAGAGCTGCCACCTGTTGGTCTGGACTCTGATCTTGATCTGAGATCAGATAGGCGCCGCCGCTGACGGTACCTTCGACAGTAAGCGAGGTCGTCATCGGAAATTCAAGGCCATATGAACTTGGGGTCGCCGTCGAGATAAAGAGCATGGAGGCGATAACTACCCAAGTTGATCTTGATAGCTTCATGCCTCACCCGCCTCTCTAACCTGAATTACTCGATTTACTCGATTTACAAGGGCTAAGGCTTCCAATGACCACCGACATCTCCAAATTCCGACCCGCATAGTTGTGGAAAAAACTTTCTCCACAAGGTTTGTGAGGGTCTAAAAGTGCAGGTCAGGGCAGGGTATGTCCGAATTGCCCCACTTTGTCGCTGTGAGATTTTTACAGAGTTGTCACACCGATAGGAGGCTGCTTTACAAAGCTATTGGCCCCTCAAGGAGCTCGGTCACAAGCGCGGCGATCTGCGAGCGCTCGCTTCGGGTCAAGGTGACGTGGGCAAAGAGCGGGTTGCCCTTCAGGGTCTCGACCACCGCGACCACTCCATCATGGCGTCCGACTCGCAAGTTATCCCGTTGAGCCACGTCGTGGGTCAAAACCACCCGAGAGTTCTGGCCGATTCGAGAGAGGACGGTTAGCAGAACCCCTCGCTCCAGAGATTGGGCTTCGTCGACGATTACATAGGCATCATGTAGAGATCTGCCGCGGATATGGGTAAGCGGAAGGACCTCGATCAGGCCGCGATCGATGATCTCGTCGATAACTGGTTGGCTAACTAGCGCCCCCAAAGTATCGAAGACTGCTTGCGCCCAAGGAGACATCTTCTCCCCTTCAGTGCCAGGAAGATAACCTAGTTCTTGTCCGCCAACTGGATAGAGCGGACGGAAGATGACTACCTTCTTATGTTGGCGACGTTCCATAACCGCTTCTAGACCTGCGGCAAGTGCGAGCGCTGACTTTCCAGTACCTGCGCGTCCGCCAAGTGAAACGATTCCAATTTCGGGATCTAGTAATAGATCAAGCGCGACTCGTTGTTCGGCACTTCTTCCATGCAGGCCAAATGCAGTGCGATCACCACGTACCAATTGCAATTCTCCACTTGCGGTAATTCTCGCTAAAGCACTTCCTTTTTCAGAATGAAGCACCACACCTGTGTGCACCGGATACTTCGCTTCGAATTCATAATGTGCTCGATCATGGGCGTAGAGCTCATCGATTATCTTTCCAGGAACAGTTGCTTCAACCATTCCGGTCCAACCAGAGTTCATTACTAATTCAGCGCGATACTCCTCTGCTTCCACACCAACAGACGATGCCTTCACTCGAAGTGGCAGATCTTTTGTAACTAAAACTACTTGTTTCCCATCAGCCATCAAATTCTTTGCAATCGCAAGGATGCGAGAATCATTGGTGCCATCGCGCAAGAAACCTTGTGGCAAGGAATTCAAATCGGTGTGATTTAGTTCGACGGATAAAGTTCCGCCCTCTTTGGTGATTTGAATCGGTTGATCTAAACGGCCGTTGCTAATTCGTAATTCATCTAAATATCTAAGAGCGCCACGAGCAAAGAATCCAAGTTCGGGATGATCACGCTTTGTCTCTAACTCTCCGATTACCGCTATCGGAATCACTACTTCATGCTCGGCAAATCTGGTTAGGGCTTGGGGATCTGCCAAAAGAACGCTGGTGTCGAGTACATAGGTTTTCTTTGAACGCTTTGGTGCGGACAAGAGCGGCTCCTCGTGACTTATGGAATTGTGTTCGGAGGGAAGCAGTTAAAAGTTACGCTCAGGTTTAGACAAATCGGGCACGACACGCCCCAGCGCGGGGGCAAAATTCACCTTCGTTACTTACCGAAGCGGCGTTGGCGTTGCGAGTAAGCGCGAAGGGCGCGGAGAAAATCGAGGTGGCGAAAATCTGGCCAGTAAGCCTCGCAAAAATAGAACTCTGAATGTGTCGATTGCCAGAGCAAGAAACCACCAAGTCTCTGTTCTCCCGAAGTGCGAATCAAAAGATCGGGATCGGGTTGTCCTGCGGTATATAAGTATTTGGAGATTGTCTCTACATTTAAATCAGCCGCTGCTTGTTCGATTGATGCACCTTTATCGTGCTCGGTATGTAAATAACTCTTTATCGCATCCACGATCTCACGCCTTCCGCCATATCCGATTGCGACGTTTACATCCATCTTCGAATTTGGGTTATGGGCCAAGCTCTTGAAACGCTCCGCCATCCAGTCCGGCAAGACATCGGTTGCCCCAACTACTTTGATATTCCATCTATTGGTTGCCGAAAGTTGATCAACCACATTTGCGATGATTTTTAGCAACTCATCTAATTCCGATTGGCTACGTTTGAAGTTATCCGTTGAAAGCAGCCAGATAGTTACTATTTTGACCGCAGCCTCTTCGCACCAATCAAGAACTTCTACGATCTTATCCGCTCCAGCTTGATGTCCACTCTTTGTTTCAACAGTGTTTGCCTTGGCCCACCTTCGATTTCCATCCACGATTATGCCGATATGGTGTGGAGTCTTCGAAAAGTCTAATTGTCGAAGTAAGCGCTTTTCATACCAAGGGTAAAGTAGCGCCTTCACCGCGCTCTTTACCGGTCTTAAATTCAAAGCTTATTTGTACTTTCGAACTACATATCTTTCGGCCCACAATGAAGCAATCGGCAAAGTGCCTGCCAAAATTAAACCCAGAATATTTGTAGTTTTCCAGCGTTTGGCCACCGAGAATTGGATCGCAAATAGGACGTAGATCGGATACAGATAGCCATGAACAATTGGGACCCAAATCAAATTTGAGTGCCAATTATCATTATGTATCAGGTATTTGACGGGCATGTAAGCAAACCAGAGCAAGAGCGACATGATGCCGGAGACCACAGCCATAACGCGATAACGGGTTAACACATCAAATTTCATGGTTTTACTTTACCTATTTTTCTACTTATTTTTCTGAGGATTTCTCATGCTTTCTTTGGTAGAGCATCAAATAAATTGCGGTCAAAGCGAAAAGTGACCAAATAATCACATAACTGATGTGCTGCCAGTAGAAACCCGGCACGGTCTTGAATTTGAATGGCACAGGCTTGTACCCAGAGGATGGATCCTCATTGCTTGCTTGGATAAAGGGCGCATAGAGCGGCAATTGGGTCTTGGTTACAAATAGTGCGCTATCTACTCTGCTGATTTGATTACTGACGGTCTCTGCAACATCCACGCTCTGCGGTGGAATCAAATATCCGGTGACGATTACGTCTCGGGTCTTATCTATATTCGAAGCAGGTTGGCGAAAACCCCTAACCACCAAAATCATCGCATTGTCTTTGGTTTGCAACAAACCAACATCCCAAGTTCTGGTTTTGCCATTGTTCTTCTGGTTTGGCGCAATCCAATTACTTACATACTTACCGGTCACGCTAACCTTACGACCAATCTGTTCAGCAGTAATCGCAGCAGTTGGTGAAATTACTGAATCAATTGGAAATACCGTTTCATCGACTTTAGGCGGATTTTTCATATCCTCGGCGCGATTCCACTGCCAATTTGCTAATGACAAGAAGATTGCAACCAACAGAGCTGTTGCAAGCCACTGCCAAATCTTTCGCATGTGGGTTTACTTATTATTGCGAATCGCGGTCAGAGTCTTTACGGACGTTGTTGAAGCGCTTATAGAAGCTACGTAACAAGATAATGACTGAAACAGTAAGCACGATCATGGTGATCGAGCCTGCAACTCCGACATCCACATTCTTATTCATAGTGAGAGAATACCGTCTGTGAACTCTGAGCTCGAACCCCTTGACCTCGATGATCGATATGGTCGTAA
>CAWULI010000042.1:0-6721 GCA_963923155.1 uncultured bacterium | reverse complement strand
ATTCGTAGGTTTGGTGAATGATGATAAATAACATTTCATCATGTTCGGGGCCTTCGGATAAAGGTTTCTGCAACTTCAATAATTCATCTACCGCCAAATAGCTAGTGTAGGTGAGAGCCGAATCGTAATTTTCACTCATGTAACTCGGGAACCTCCACCTGATACTCCAAGATATCTTTTATTCGAAACCAAATCCCTTAACCGCTCGAAACCATCCCAAACCTCAACATAAGAAGTTGGCAATGGACTAATCGCAAGGCGAATCGAATTTGGTACGCGGTAATCCGGTATCACATTTATCTCAGTGCGCATCGCCGCTGCGATCTCTTTGGCATCTGGATGAATAAGCGAAATATGGCCACCACGCTCAGCTGCTTCTCTTGAAGTATTTAATTGGAAACCTAAAGGTGCAAGCCATGCGTCATATAACGCAATCATCATCTCGGTGCCTTTGGCAGCTTTGGCATTAATTGCGCTAATCGTGGCCCGTTCGATCATCTCAAAAGCCACTTTTACGCAGCGAATCGCCATTAGACCAGGGCTTGCGATTTGGTAACCACGCATAGTCTCGCGTTCACGATCAAAGGTCGGACCCATCGCAAATTGATCAGCTTGTGCGAACCAACCTTGTATCGGAACCTGAAGTTCTTTCTGAATTCGTTTACTGACATACATCCACGCCGGTGAACCTGGACCAGAGTTGCCATATTTATATGTACAACCAACTGCGAGATCTACGCCATTTGCATCGAAGTTCATCTCGATCGCTCCAACTGCGTGGCTGGCATCCCAGAGCATCAACGCGCCATGCTTTCGCACCAAATCTGTGACTTCTTTAATTGGATTCCGTGCACCTGATCGATATTGAATTACCTCTAAAGTAACGAGCGCTACATCGTCATTTAGATATTTCTCCAATATCTCAGGAGTAATTCGCTCGTGTTTAGCGTCGCCAGGTTCGTTGTCGATTGTTACTAAATTTAGTCCGAATTGACGAGCAATTCCCTGCAAGATATATCGATCTGTCGGGAAATTTGCCGCATCTACGATGATGGTCTTGCGACCTGGCCGTGCCTGAATTGCAGCAAGCGCCAATTGATAGAAATTTATCGAAGTTGTGTCACAAACAAGTACCTGTCCTGCTGCTGCGCCAAGCGCCGCTCGGCCAAGTAAATCACCAACTGTTTGCGCCTCATCTACCCAATGCGCCCAACCGGCTACAACCTCTTTACCCCATTCATTTTTCATGAAGTCATTTACAGTTTGGATAGTCGCTTTTGGTAGCCGTCCCAAAGAATTGCCATCTAAATAGCATTGCTTAGGATCGTCGATTACAAATTCGTCTCTAAATTTTCCTAGGGGATCAGAGGCATCAAGTGCAAGCGCATATTCGCGGTTTGTGACTTCCATGGCGCAAGAGCCTACTCTTATGCCGCTATGGCGCGGAACCTCGTTAACCTAGAAAAGGTAAGTAAATCCTTTGATATCAAGGAGTTATTACGCGAGGTAAGCATCGGAGTTTCCGAAGGCGATCGAATTGGAATCGTTGGTCGAAATGGTGCAGGTAAATCTACGCTGATGAAGATCATTGCTGGCGTGGAAGAAGCTGATGCAGGCAGAGTCACCAAGGCTGGCGGAACAAATATTGGAATCTTGTCTCAGATTGATAATGCTCCTAAAGGCGCCACTGTTCGAGATGTAGTTTTGGGAGATAGAGCGACCCATGAATGGGCGCGCGATGCCGGAATTCGTGCGATCTTTACTGGCCTATTTGGCGGCTATCAAGAGGAGTTATTTACTCGTGGCTTTGCTTCATTGTCAGGTGGCGAGCGGCGTCGAGTCGGATTAGCAAAATTATTAATCGAAGATTTAGATCTGGTTTTGCTTGATGAACCGACAAATCATTTGGATGTCGAAGGAGTCGCATGGCTTGCTAAACACTTGAAGGAGCGTAAGGACTTAGCTGTCATAGTCGTGACGCACGACCGTTGGTTCTTAGATGAAGTTACTGATCACACCTGGGAAGTCGTTGGTGGAAATCTAGAAGAGTATGACGGTGGTTACTCCGCCTATGTTTTGGCAAAAGCCGAGCGCGCCAGGCAGCAGGCTGCAATGGATTCACGAAGAAATAATTTGTTGCGCAAAGAGTTGGCTTGGTTAAGGCGTGGTGCGCCAGCCCGAACCAGTAAACCGAAATTTCGCGTAGATGCGGCTAATGAATTGATTGCGACGGAACCACCTCCAAGAGATAACACCGAACTTCTCAAATTTAGTCAAAATCGTTTAGGTAATACTGTTTTTGAATGCCAGCACTTACAGATTCGTGCTGGCGAGAAGATCTTGTTAGAAGATCTTTATTGGAATATCGGCCCCGGCGAAAGAATTGGAATTGTTGGAGTAAACGGCGCTGGTAAAACTACTTTGATGCGAACTTTGGCGGGAGAGCATTTCGCTTCAGCTGGAAAGTTGGTACGTGGAGTTACTGTTAAATCAGCGCTTCTTTCGCAACACCTAACAGAGCTAAACCCAAGTTGGCGCCTATTGGAAGCGGTCGAACGAGTCGCCACCAGGGTCGAATTAGGTGGAGGTAAGGAGTTATCAGCTTCGCAATTATGTGAAAGGTTGGGCTTTGATCGCGAATCACAATGGACTCCGGTAGGTGATTTATCTGGCGGCGAGAAGCGCAGATTACAACTGACTAGGTTGTTGATGGATAGCCCAAATGTGCTCTTATTAGATGAACCGACAAATGATTTCGATATCGAGATTCTTACCGAGCTGGAAGATCTCTTAGATAGTTTTGCCGGCACCTTGATTGTGATTTCACACGATAGATATTTCTTGGAACGAACTTGCGATCGAGTCGTTGGTTTGTTAGGTGATGGGAAGTTAACTGATTTGCCTAGAGGAATTGATCAGTATCTTGAGTTACGTGAAGCCCAGATCTCTGCTTCCATTCCCAAACAGACGAGCCAAAAGCAAGTTTCAAGTGCTGCGGAAGAGCGTCAGATTCGTAAGGAACTTACTCGCATCGAAAGACAGATGGAGAAGTTAGATAGTGAGATTGCAGAATTGACCAGAGTGCAAGAAGCGTCAGCTTACGATGCAGAAAAATTAATTGAAGCAACTAACAATTTAGAAAGTGCCAAACAAAGGCGCGCAACGCTAGAAGAAGAATGGCTAAATAACACGTTAGCCCTAGAAGACTGAAATAATCTGACGATGCGCTTAGACATAATTGCTTTCTTGATAGCGACATTGATTGCATTGCAGGCGCGCGCAAATGGAGAACTCTCTAGTCTTTTAGGCAATTCGATTGAAGCAGCTACGGTCTCATTTGGTTCTGGGTTATTGATTATTGCGATTATTTCTCTAACCAACCATGGTATGCGCCAAGGAATGCGTAATATAAAAGGCGCGGTAAAGGCGGGAAACTTAAAACGTTGGAATCTATTTGCTGGGATGTTGGGTGGAACTTTCGTAGCAATTCAAACTCATACTGTTCCGGTGATTGGAGTTGCGATTTACTCCGTAGCTTCTATCGCTGGCCAAACCGCTTCATCTCTATTAGTGGATGCCACAGGTTTATCGGGTGGAGAGAAACAGATCATCACCCTCCGCCGGGTTTTAGCCTCGATAATCACGGTTTTAGCGGTCTTGGTCTCGGTTTGGGATCGAATGGATGCCAGTACGTTGTCGCTATTTCCCGTGTTCTTAGCTGGGCTAGCTGGCGCCATTGTGGGAATTCAGAGAGCGCTGAATGGAAAGATAAATATCTATTCTAAGCAACATTGGGCGACTTCTTTACTTAATTTCATTATGGGAACTTCGTTCTTATTAATCTTAACTTTGGTACTTACCCTAAGTGGAAAATACGATTTTGTGGCATTACCAAGTTCTCCATGGTGGATTTATCTCGGCGGCGTACTAGGCGTGATTTATATTGCTTATTCCGCAACAATCGTCCAACACCTAGGCGTGCTTGCTTCGACATTACTTAGCGTAGGAGGAAATCTTTTTGGCGCACTATTGATTGACTGGTTGATCCCAGCCAAAGGTGTGAACGTTAGTATTTGGTTAGTACTAGGAATATTGATTTCATTCCTGGGAGTTATGATCGGCGGCGCAAATAACCAATCACGGAAGAGATTATCGAAGCGCTAATAAAGAAGATAGCTAGGGCATAACTTGATTGTTTGACCCAAGGAATGTTGGCAGAGTAATAACCGGCAAGGGTAATCAACACCGACCAAACTAGAGCACCAACTGCATTTGCAGTGAGAAATTTGTAATAAGTCATCTTTGCAGCTCCGGCTATCGGAGGAACAAAGGTACGAATCCATGGAAAGTATCGTGCTGCTACCACTGCCCACCAACCAGATTGTTGGTAAAAACGTTCCGCCCTCGCGATATATCTATCTAATCGCGGCGAACTTTTACGATCAATATAAGGGCGACCATATTTTCTTCCGATAACGTAACCAGTTTGATCACCAATAAATGCACCCAGAAAGACCACCAAACATAGAAGTGCAATATCAATTGATTTGTGACTACTTGCAACCAATCCAGCGCTAAAGAGCAATGAATCTCCCGGAAGGAAGAATCCGAGCATGATGCCATTTTCGACATACATGGCAATAAAGATGATCAAATAAAAGAAGAACGGCGCAATTTGTGCCAGTTGCTGGTCGAATGAAGCTTGCAACATTATTTTGCGGCGTTTTTTACAGCCGCAGCCACTTGCTTGGCAACCGCGGGATCAAAGACGCTTGGAATAATGAAGTTAGCATTTAATTGATTTGCAGCCACACATTCGGCGATTGCATCTGCCGCAGCCACCAACAGATTGTCCGTGATCTTGTGCGCATTTGCATCAAGCAAACCGCGGAAGATCCCAGGGAAAGCTAGGACATTATTTATTTGATTTGGTTGATCGCTTCGGCCTGTAGCGACTACCGCTGCATATTTGCGCGCAATCACTGGATCAATTTCGGGATCTGGGTTTGCAAGTGCAAATACAATTGAATTAGTTGCCATATCCTTAATATCGGATTCATTAAGGATATTTCCAGCGCTGACACCGATAAACACATCAGCGCCTTTTAGCGCTTCATGAACGTTACCTTTAAAACCATGATTATCGATTCCCGAGATCTCAGCGACGCCGTCGCGATGAAATGCCAAGATGTTCTCGGCGCCACTTACTGTTAGCAATTTTGCGATGGCGGTACCAGCAGCACCGGCGCCACTTATTACGATCTTTACACTCTTTAGATCTTTGCGAACTAATTTCAAGGCATTCTTTAGCGCTGCTAAAACAACAATAGCGGTGCCATGCTGATCATCGTGGAATACAGGGACATCAAGTAGTTCGCGCAATTTAGCTTCGATTTCGAAGCAACGCGGCGCCGAGATATCTTCAAGATTTATGCCACCGTAAACCGGAGCAATCAATTGAACCGTTCTTACAATTTCATCTACATCTTGAGTATCAAGGCAGACTGGCCAAGCATCTACATCTGCGAATCTCTTAAAGAGCGCTGCTTTACCTTCCATGACTGGAAGCGCAGCAGCAGGTCCGATATTGCCAAGCCCTAATACCGCAGAGCCATCAGTTACTACTGCGACTGTGTTTCGTTTTATGGTCAAACGTCTAGCATCAGATGGATCGGCTGCAATCGCCTGTGAAATACGTGCCACACCAGGGGTGTAGGCCCGAGATAGATCATCACGAGTCTTCAAAGGAACCTTCGGGTTTACCTCGATTTTGCCACCTAAATGTAATAAAAAGGTGCGATCACTAACTTTTCTTACCTTTAATCCCGGGTGCTTTTCGATCTCAGTGCAGATTGCTTGCGCATGATTTACATCTATCGTGTCACAAGTTATATCTACGACAACAAGATCTAGAGTTGATTCGGCAACGTCAAGCGCAGTGATAGTTGCACCAGCGCTAGTGATTGCTGTGGTTGCTTGCGCGACAGGTTGTCTTTCAGGAGCGCCTTCAACACGAATCGTGATTCCGTAACCGGGGCTGGTTGAACTCATCAAACAACTCCGTATAAACGATCACCAGCATCGCCAAGTCCAGGAACGATGTAACCGTTTTCATTTAATTTCTCATCCACTGCACCGGTTACCAAATGTACGTTGGTATTTGGAAAGGCGTCGCCAACTGCTTTGATTCCTTCTGGAGATGCAATAATGCATATAGCAATAATGTCGGTAGCGCCTAAATCAAGTAAGTATTGAATCGCCGCGATTAAAGTTCCGCCGGTTGCCAACATCGGATCAAGAATGAAGCATTGACGACCTTTTAGATCTTTAGGCAAACGATTTGCATAGGTAGACGCTTGTAGTGTCTTCTCATCGCGAACCATGCCTAGAAAACCTATTTCGGCATTAGGAATTAATTTGACCATTCCTTCAAGCATTCCCAGACCGGCGCGCAGAATCGGAACAACTACCGGTGTTGGTTTTGCCATCGATACACCAGTCATAGGCGCAACCGGCGTCTTAATATCTTTAGTTGTTACCTTGATTTCTCGCGTAGCTTCATATGAGAGCAGCATGACCAGTTCCTCAACCAGATGACGAAAGGTCGGCGAGTCGGTTTTTTCATCCCGCAAGACTGTCAATTTGTGCGCAATTAGCGGGTGGTCAGCAACGTGTACTTTCATAATGCCTACCCTACAGGTCTTTTCAACGCCTCCAACTA
>CAWULI010000041.1:0-6857 GCA_963923155.1 uncultured bacterium | reverse complement strand
TCATTTAATCCAGCTGGTAATTTATTTCCGCAAACTGATTGGCTCTGCTGGTATTCGCTCCACCCACTACCTGTTAAGTAACCTCGTGCGACACATTCAATTGCAAACATCTGTAATGGTTTAACAATCACGGCACGATCTTTTACCGTTGCCGGCACTTCGGATGAGATGATGTGGTTAGGGACGATATCTGAGAGTAATTCAAACCAGAAAAGAGAGATCTGCGTCAGGATCACACCTTTGTTTGGAATCTCCGTAGGCAAGACCCAATCAAAGGCGCTGATGCGATCAGATGCCACTAATAAGAGTTCACCACGATCGTTGCTATAGATATCTCTTACTTTGCCAGTTCGTTGATGTTGCCAACCTGGGATTACTGGCGCGGTTGGGGCGCCTTTAAGTCCGAATCCACTCATCGAATAGCGCCAGGTTGATACTTTGCAGCATCACTGTGCTTGGTAGTTATCGCCTCAATGCGCTTAACTACCCGAGAAATCTGTGCTTTGGCATCACCGGAAAATTGAATTGGATCAGCAATTAACGCCTTCAGTTCATTGTGATCCAAAGGAATTCGTGGGTCACCTGCAAGCGCTTCTAGTAACTCATTTTGTTGGCCTTCGCGCATATTTAACGCTGCTTTTGTAGCGTGCTCTTTGATCACTTCATGCGCGCTTTCGCGTCCAACACCTTTCTTGACTGCGGCCATCAAGATCTTGGTGGTAGCTAAGAAAGGTAGATAACGCTCTAACTCCGCATTGATTACTGCAGGAAAAGCGCCAAATTCATTTAAGACCGTCAACATAGTCTCAAGTAATCCATCAATTGCATAGAAAGAATCTGCGATAGCAACGCGACGAACTACGGAACAGGAGACATCACCTTCGTTCCACTGGTCTCCCGCAAGTTCGCCAACCATTGCACTGAATCCACGCAAGATCACAGCCAACCCATTTACCCGCTCGCAAGATCTGGTATTCATCTTGTGCGGCATCGCTGAAGAACCTACTTGACCGGCCTTGAAACCTTCGGTGACGAGCTCTGCGCCTGCCATTAATCTGATCGAAGTTGATAGAGATGATGGTGCCGCTGCTAACTGAACTAGAGTAGTTACCACTTCATAATCTAGAGATCTTGGATAAACCTGTCCGGTAGATTCTAAGATTCTTTCGAAACCCAAATGCTTTGCGATTTCTTGCTCTAAGTCGTAATGGCTCTTTGATGATCCTAATAAATCTATCGAATCTTGCGCTGTGCCGACTGGGCCTTTAATACCGCGCATTGGATAGCGTGACAGCAACGATGCTAAACGCTCGTATGCGTACAACAACTCTTCTGCACTGGTAGCAAAACGCTTACCTAAAGTGGTGATTTGTGCCGGCACGTTATGAGAACGCCCCGCAATTGGTTGATCGCTATATTGCAAGGCCTTCTCGCCAATGCGCGCAAGAAGTGCGATTACTTTGAACTGGACTAATTCCAATCCCAATCGAATTTGCAGTGCTTCAATATTCTCCGTTAAATCACGGCTGGTCATACCCGTATGAATCACTTCGTGGCCAGCTAGCGCATTAAATTCTTCGATTCGCGCCTTTACATCATGGCGGGTGGTGCGTTCGCGCTGATCAATCGAAGCTAGATCGACTTTGGTTTTTACCTTCTCATATGCAGCTATTTGATCATCGGTAATCGCATGACCCAACTTCTTCTGTGCTCTGGCAACTACAAGCCATAAATCACGTTCGGCGATGATCTTGGATTCGGCCGAAAAGATTTTTCGCATCTCTGCGGATGCATATCTATCTCCGAGTACGCTCACTGCCATATTCTCCCTTATTAATTACCTTTTTCTGCAATTGACGCGTTGAGTGCGATGTCATTGCGATAAAAGGATCCCGCCAGTTTGATCTGAGAAATAGAGCGATAGGCCCGATCTCGCGCTTGAGTCAAATCATTTCCCACTCCAGTAACCGAAAGCACTCGACCGCCTGAAGAGATTAATTTCTCATCGAATTTAGTTCCGGCCTGAAAGATTGTTACACCTTCAAATTGATTTAAGTTAGAGATCTCATCGCCTGTCTTTGGATGGTTGGGATATCCATCCGCAGCTAAAACCACCGTTACTGCCGAATCTTCTAACCACTCCAATTTGGAATCACTCAAGTTTCCGGTGGCAGCCTTCAATAGCAATTGTGCTAGCGGTGTTTTCAATCGCGGAATCAAAACTTGAGTTTCCGGGTCGCCAAAACGCGCGTTAAATTCAATAACTCTAAGACCACGATCAGTAACCGCTAATCCTGCATATAACAAACCAATAAATGGTGTGCCACGTGCTGCCATCTCCACAATTATCGGAGCCAATACTTGTTTGTGAGTCTCTTCAATGATGTTCGAAGGTGCCCATGAGAGAGGTGAATATGCGCCCATGCCACCAGTGTTAGGTCCTTCATCATTGTCATACGCGCGTTTGAAATCTTGCGCAGGTTGCATCGCCAAGATGCTCTTTCCATCTGAGATGCCAAACAGTGATATCTCTGGACCTTTTAAGTACTCTTCAATTACTACTTTCTTGCATGCAAGTGCATGGTTTAAAGCAACTTCGCGATCCTCAGTTACCACAACGCCTTTACCAGCAGCCAAACCATCATCTTTAACCACGTAAGGTGCACCGAATGCATCGAGTGCAATTTCAATCTCTGACTTATTCTCACAGGTGAAAGATTTAGCAGTAGGCACACCAGCATCCCGCATCACACCTTTAGCGAAATGTTTTGAACCTTCTAATTGCGCAGCCGCCTTAGATGGACCAAAGACCGCAAAACCGGCTTCGCGCAAGGCATCTGCAGCACCGTTTACCAGTGGCATTTCGGGCCCGATAACTACTAAATCAATTGCCAGAGATCTTGCTAGAGTAACAATTTCAAAATTATTATTGATTTCAAGTGGATGTATTTGCGCGATTTCTGCAATGCCAGGATTACCAGGAGCGGCGTGTAATTCGGTTACTGCTTTATCTGCTGCTAGCCCGGTTGCTAATGCGTGCTCTCGCCCGCCGCTTCCGATTAGCAGAACCTTCATCGTTAGATGAAATCCTTTACGACGATGGTTTGGTCTCGACCAGGACCCACACCGATTGCTGACATCGGTGCGCCACTGATCTTCTCTAGATACTTCACATACTTTTGCGCATTGGTTGGAAGTTCTTCAAACTTCTTGCACTTAGAAATATCTTCTTTCCAACCATCAAGGTATTCATAGATTGGCTTTGCATGATGGAAATCTGATTGCGATGCCGGAACTTCTTCAATGCGCTTGCCATCAACTTCATAAGCAACGCAGACGGGGATCTTCTCCCAACCAGTTAATACATCTAATTTGGTCAAGAAGAAATCGGTAAGTCCATTTACGCGAGTTGCATATCGAGCAATAGGTGCATCAAACCAACCGCAACGACGATTGCGTCCGGTAGTAACACCAACTTCGCCGCCGATACGACGTAGCGCTTCACCATCCTCATCAAATAATTCAGTTGGAAATGGGCCGCTTCCGACTCTCGTGGTGTAAGCCTTCAAAATTCCGATAACTCGATTTATCTTGGTTGGACCAATTCCACTTCCAGTGCAGGCGCCTCCGGAAGTCGGATTGGATGAAGTCACATAAGGATAAGTTCCGTGATCGACATCCAGCAAAGTTCCTTGCGAACCTTCTAAGAGCACGGTCTTGCCTGATTCCAGAGCCTTATTAAGTAGTAGCGCAGTATCCGCAACATACGGACGCAAAATCTCTGCGTAATTTAAATATTCGGCAAGCACATCATCGACGTTGATTCCGTTGCGATTAAATACCTTGATCAACACTTGATTCTTATCGCGCAGCGCCGCTTCTAATTTCTGACGCAAGATCGAAGGATCAAAGAGATCCTGCACGCGAATTCCGATGCGATTGATCTTGTCAGCATATGCAGGTCCAATACCGCGACCAGTGGTTCCGATCTTGGCTTTTCCTAAAAAGCGCTCGGTGACCTTATCGATAGTGCGGTGATATGGAGTAATTAGATGCGCATTTAAAGAGATCAACAATTTTGAAGTATCGATACCGCGTTCGTTTAAGCCTTGGATCTCTTGTAACAAAACCGCAGGATCAATCACTACTCCATTGCCGATTACCGGAACGCAGCTTGGTGAGAGAATTCCGGAAGGTAAAAGGTGGAGCGCATACTTCTGATCTCCGATCACCACAGTATGGCCAGCGTTATTTCCACCTTGGTAGCGAACTACATAATCAACGCGATCGCCGAGTAAGTCGGTAGCTTTACCTTTACCCTCGTCGCCCCATTGCGCACCAAGAAGAACTAACGCTGGCATCTGCGATTACTTTAGAAGTGAGGTTCCGGTAGAGCGAAGATCTTCGCAAGCGACAACTACGCGCTTAGCCATTCCAGCCTCGGCTGATTTACCCCATGCGCGTGGATCATAAGTCTTCTTATTTCCGACTTCGCCATCGATCTTTAATACTCCGTCGTAATTCTTCAACATATGGTCAACAACAGGGCGAGTGAATGCATACTGAGTATCGGTATCGATATTCATCTTAACTACACCGTAATCCAAAGCTTCGCGGATCTCAGATAGCAATGAGCCAGAGCCACCGTGGAATACCAGATCCATCGGCTTTGATCCTGCGGATAAATTCAATTGCTTAGCAACTGCATCTTGCAGAGTCTGCAAAATCTTTGGCTGCAAAACCACATTTCCTGGTTTGTAAACACCATGAACATTTCCGAATGTTGCTGCGACCATATAACGACCACGCTCTCCGGAACCTAAAGTCTTTATGGTGTGTAATGCATCTTCCGGAGTCGAATAGAGCTTGGCATCATGTTTTGCCTCAACACCATCTTCTTCGCCTCCAACTACTCCGATTTCAATTTCGAGAATAGTTTTTGCGGCAACACACTTATCAATTAATTCATCTGCAATCTTCATGTTCTCATTCATATCAACTGCTGAACCATCCCACATGTGTGAATTAAATAGTGGTTTTTGTCCAGCTTTGATGCGCTCTGCACCGATTACTAACAATGGGCGCATGAAGGTATCTAATTTCTCAACTGGGCAGTGATCAGTATGAAGTGCGATATTTACTTTGTAATTCTTGGCAACCACATGAGCAAATTCAGCAAGTGCAACTGCGCCATCAACTGCGTTCTTTACGGTCGAACCCGACGCATATTCAGCGCCGCCCCAAGAGAATTGGATGATTCCATCTGACTCTGCCTCTGCGAAGCCGCGAATAGCTGCGATTAAAGTCTGTGATGAGGATACGTTGATTGCAGGATATGCGAAGGCGCCTTTTTTAGCGCGGTCCAACATTTCGGCATAAATTTCAGGGGTTGCAATTGGCATTTTTGCTCCTGGTTAGTTCGTTTCGTAAACCGAGGGCGCGCCTTTGAGCCAGTGGCTTACGGCTAATCCAACCACCTTTAGCGCTACAAATGAAAATCGCCGCCCGATTTGGAAGGAAATTGGGCAGCGATTAAACAGCGATTTAGCTGGTTATGCGGGCAATGATTTGAGCATCTTGGTCAATAACCCCAATAACGCTTGCACATTTGCCGGGGTATTTAGCAGCTTGATTAGCAGAGTAATAAATGCCGAAAGCATGGTTCTCCTCTCTTGAATTAAGGAGGGCATTTTCACTTAACGAAACTCGAAGATTTTTAACTAATCCCATTGCTGTGGATATTGCATGCGGGTAGCCTGCCGACTTGTGAGCAGCGACCAAGTCGAGAATCTACTAAGTGAAGATCGCACTTTTGACCCAAGCCCAGAGTTCGCAAAGCAAGCCAACGTAAAAGCGGATGAATACGAACGCGCAGATACCGATCGCGTTGCTTTCTGGGAAGAGCAAGCCGAGTATTTGAAATGGGATAAGCGCTGGCATACGGTTTTAGATTGGCAAGTTCCATTTGCCAAATGGTTCGTCGATGGCAAATTGAATGCATCGGTAAATTGTTTGGATCGACATGTCGAAGAGGGCCGCGGAGATCGAGTTGCCTTTTATTTCGAAGGCGAACCTGGCGATACTCGCACGATAACTTATACAGATTTATTAACAGATGTTAAGAAGTGCGCCAATGCGCTGACCGAACTCGGAATCAAATCTGGTGATCGCGTTGCCATTTATATGCCGATGATCCCTGAAGCCGCGGTTGCGATGTTGGCATGTGCACGCGTCGGTGCTGCACATTCTGTCGTCTTCGGTGGATTTAGCGCCGAAGCTTTGATTTCAAGAATTCAAGATGCAGATGCTCGATTAGTAATTACCGCAGATGGTGGTTATCGCAAAGGCGCGGCCTTCGCGCTAAAACCTGCGGTCGATGAAGCGTTGAACGGCAAACATAATGTCCAGAAAGTCTTAGTTGTTAAACGAACTGGGCAAGATGTGGCCTGGAATGATCGCGATGTCTGGTGGCATGAAATTGTTGATCGTCAGCCAAGCGAACATATCGCGGAGAGTTTCGATTCTGAGCATCCGCTTTTTATCTTGTACACCAGCGGAACCACTGCTAAACCAAAAGGAATATTCCACACCACTGGCGGTTATTTAACTCAAGCCTCATACACCCACCGCGCAGTCTTTGATCTAAAGCCCGAGAGCGATATCTATTGGTGCACTGCAGATGTCGGTTGGATTACCGGCCATTCATATGTGGTTTATGGACCGCTAATAAATGGTGCGACACAAGTAATGTACGAAGGCACGCCAGATACTCCACATAAAGGGCGACTCTTTGAGATCATCCAAAAATATAAAGTGACGATTCTCTACACCGCACCGACTTTGATTAGAACTTGGAT
>CAWULI010000040.1:0-6946 GCA_963923155.1 uncultured bacterium | reverse complement strand
CTTGGTGATTACGCCGCTGGTTCGAATCACGTGCTGCCAACTGGTGGTTGTGCCTGCCACTCATCAGGTTTATCAGTCCAAAGTTTCTTACGTGGCTTACATTTCGTTGAGTATGATAAAAAGACTTTTAAGTCGATCGCAGATACTGTAGTTACTTTAGCCAATGCCGAAGATTTACCGGCGCATGGCGAGGCGATATTGGCAAGGCTCGAAGATGACTAATTGGCCAGATTGGTTACCGCTTCGCGAACAGCTTCGTCCGCTTACTCCTTATGGCGCACCGCAAGTTCCGGCTACCGCAAGAATGAATACCAATGAGAACCCATACGGACCTTCTACTGAATTATCTAACGCGATTGCAACACGGGTCGGAGAAGTAGCGCAATCACTTAATCGTTACCCAGATCGCGACTGCATCAAGTTAAGAGAAGGTTTAGCTGATTACTTAAACTCGCTTAGCGCTACTAGATTGAACTTGGAGAATATCTGGGTTGCAAATGGCAGCAATGAGATCTTGCAATCGATTTTCTTAGCATTTGGTTCGCGCCAGGCGCTCGGTTTCACACCTTCCTATTCGATGCATCCATTGATTGCCAAAGTAGCTTGCGTGGTTTGGGTTGATGGAAAGCGCCGAGAAGATTTTACTTTGGATATCGATAGTACATTGAATCAGGTCGCAAATTTAAAACCTGCTCTCACATTTGTAACGACGCCAAATAACCCGACCGGAACCTCGCTATCTATTTCGGATCTCGAAAAGTTGGCAGCGAAATGTAAATCGATTGATGGATTACTAGTGGTTGATGAAGCATATGCAGAGTTCTCTAGCCAACCTTCCGCAATCACACTTATCGACAAGTACCCGAATCTTTTGGTTAGCCGGACCATGTCCAAGGCTTTCGCCTTCGCAGGTGCCCGTGTTGGTTATCTTGCCGCGAACAAAGAGGTAATCGATGCGTTGCAATTAGTTAGATTGCCTTATCACTTATCTGCGCTTACCCAGGCCGCTGCTGAGGTAGCGCTGGAATTCAAAGAGGAATTGTTGAGCGAAGTTCGACAACTTTCGAAAGATCGCGATCAAATGGTGGTTGATTTGCGCGCACTCGGTTTGACGGTTATCCCATCAGATGCCAATTTCTTGCTCTTTACAGGATTTAAAATCCCATCAAATGTTTTATGGCAGCGTTTATTAGCAGAAGGTGTATTGATTCGCGATGTAGGATTACCTGGCTATTTAAGAGTAACGATTGGCAATGGCGCCGAGAATCAAGCATTTCTAACGGCCCTGAAAGGTGCGCTATGAGAACCGCACGCATCGAACGCAAGACCAAAGAGTCTTCGGTATCTGTAGAGTTAAATTTAGACGGAAGCGGCAACGTAAATGTCGAAACCGGCGTGCCTTTCTTCGATCACATGATGAGCCAATTAGGTAAGCACTCCGGCATGGATCTGACCATCAAGACCACGGGCGATATTGATGTTGATTCTCACCATACCGTTGAAGATACTGCACTTGCTTTTGGACAGGCGTTACGCGAAGCGCTTGGTGATAAATCCGGAATCCGGCGCTTTGGCGATGCGCTAGTTCCAATTGATGAAAGCCTTACCCAGGTCGCTATTGATCTATCTGGTCGACCTTATCTTGTATACCGCCAACCTGAGATTGTGGAACTTATAGGAACTTTTGATACCACTCTTGGAAAACATATCTGGGAATCAATAGTCGCTGAAGCAAGAATTGCGATACACATCAGAGTTCTTGAAGGTCGAAATGCGCATCACGTATTTGAATCCCAATTCAAAGCAGTAGCGCGTGCACTTCGTGATGCAATCAAATTAGATGGCGTGGCTGGCATTCCATCCACAAAGGGAACACTTTGATTGCAATTCTTGACTATGGGTCAGGAAATCTAAGGTCTGCTCTTCGTGCATTTGAAACTACCGGTCGTGAAGTAACTCTAACTTCAGATCCAGAAATTGCAGCAAAGGCTTCAGCTTTAGTGGTTCCTGGCGTTGGTGCATTTGCGTCCTGTATGAATGGATTGAAATCGGTTAATGGAGATTCAGTGATCCGGGAGCGATTTAAAGCTGGTAAACCAACTTTAGGTATATGTATCGGAATGCAGATTCTCTTCCAAACCGGTTTAGAGCATGGCAACTTTGCGGGTGTTGGTGTGGTTGGCGGCGAGGTTGCTAAATTGAAAGCGCCAGTGCTGCCGCATATGGGGTGGAATACGGTTCGCATCGAAGGTCAAAGCCGATTATTCAAAGGTGTCGAGCAAGAATCCTTCTATTTCGTACACTCTTATGCCGCACCGGCCAAACAAGTTGGTCAGGTAAGCGCATACACCGATTACCATGGAGAATTTCTCGCAAGCTTCGAATTCGATTCCCTTGCAGCCACGCAATTTCATCCAGAAAAGAGCGGCCCAGCTGGTTTGAAATTGATTAAGAATTGGGTGGAGAGTCTATGAATCGTCTAGAACTTCTACCTGCAGTTGATGTTAAGAATGGTCAAGCGGTCCGATTGGTACAAGGCGAGTTAGGTAGCGAATCGAATTATGGATCGCCACTTGAGGCCGCGCTTGATTTTCAGAGCGCAGGAGCAGAGTGGATTCACTTAGTAGATCTCGATGCTGCGTTTGGTATCGGTAGCAATGGTGAGTTGCTGGCAGAAGTGGTTGGAAAACTTGATATCAAAGTCGAATTATCAGGCGGGATCAGAGATGACGATTCATTACGCCGGGCGCTTGCAACCGGTTGTCGAAGAGTAAATCTAGGAACTGCAGCGCTTGAAAATCCCGAATGGACTGCAAAAGTCATATCCGAATTTGGTGATCGCATTGCAGTCGGTCTTGATGTGCGCGGTAGAACTTTGGCTGCGCGCGGTTGGACCAAAGAGGGTGGCGATCTCTTTGAGACCATAGAGCGTTTGGATCGTGATGGTTGCGCAAGGTATGTAGTTACTGATGTGACCAAAGATGGCACGTTAAAGGGTCCAAACTTAGATTTACTAAGTAGTGTCTGCGAAGTTACTAGCGCACCGGTGATTGCTTCCGGTGGTATCTCATCACTAGATGATTTAAAGGCGCTGAAAGAATTGGTACCAATTGGTGTCGAAGGTGCGATCATGGGCAAGGCTTTGTATGCCGGCGCATTCACCATGGCAGAGGCTCTTGTGGTGGCGCGCTAATGACGCTAGCAACTCGAATCATTCCCTGCCTTGATGTAAATGATGGAAGAGTCGTAAAAGGCATCAACTTTTTAAATCTAAAAGATGCTGGCGATCCGGTTGAATTAGCGAATACATATAATTTAGAAGGCGCCGACGAATTAACTTTCTTGGATATCTCGGCAAGCAGCAGTGGGCGCGATACGACTTTGGAAACAGTTCGAAGAACTGCGGAAGCGGTATTCATTCCACTGACCGTCGGTGGTGGAATTCGAAGCGTCACTGATGTTGATCGTTTGCTGCGCGCCGGCGCGGATAAAATCAGCATCAACACGGCTGCGATTCAAAGACCGCAATTGATCACCGAGATTGTCGAACAATTTGGTTCGCAAGTTTTAGTTCTCTCGGTAGATGCCAAACGAGGAGATAACGGGTTTGAAGTTACAACCCATGGTGGTCGTGAACTAACTGGAATTAGAGCGCTTGACTGGATTTCGCAAGGATGCGATCTAGGTGTAGGTGAGATCTTGTTGAATTCAATGGATGCCGACGGGACCAAAGCTGGTTATGACATCGAGATGATCGAAGCTGCGAGAGCAGTTTGTGCGGTGCCGCTTATCGCTTCTGGCGGCGCTGGCACTTTATCTGATTTCGCCAATGCGCTAGATGCTGGAGCCGATGCGCTACTTGCCGCAAGCGTCTTTCATTTTGGCACCTTTAGAATCGCAGATGTTAAACGTTATTTGGCCGAGCGCGGATATAAGGTGCGCGAGAGCCATTCAAATTAAGGCAAAATTGAGTAGTGAATATCCCAGCTGAAATAGAAGCGGCTTTAGATAAAGGTCTGATCGCCGCTATCGCGCAAGATGCCATTAGCGATGAAGTTCTGATGTTGGCTTGGATGAATCGCGAAGCGTTGATTAAAACGCTACAGACTAAGCGCGCAACTTATTTCAGCAGAAGTCGGCAGAGGCTCTGGGTTAAAGGTGAGAGCTCCGGACACTTCCAAGAGGTGGTCGATCTCAAGTTCGACTGCGATGGTGATGCGATCTTGTTGAAGGTAAATCAGACCGGGGCAGCATGCCATACCGGAGAGAAAAGTTGTTTTCATAACCCATGGAGTTAATTGAATTTCGCGAGTACGCGAAGAGTTATAACGTCATTCCGGTTACTAGAAAGTTGCTAGCTGATGGCGAGACACCTATTGGTGTTTATCGGAAGTTAGCGAAACTTCGCCCAAATACCTTTCTACTTGAATCAGCAGAGCATGGCGGCGTCTGGTCTAGATACTCATTTATCGGTGTCGCATCTGAGGCTACTTTGACTGAAAGAAATGGCGAGGTTTATTGGCGCGGAACGATGCCAGCGGGTGCGCCGACCGGAATGGATCCATTGACCGCACTTCGATTAACTGCAGCACATCTGCGTTCGCCGCATTTAAAGAATTTACCGACCTTAACTGGTGGCCTGGTCGGATATCTCGGTTATGACAGCGTACGACGCTTAGAGAATCTACCGAACTTAGCTAAAGACGAATTACAGATTCCAGAGCTGGAATTCATGTTGACATCCGATCTTGCAGTTATGGACCATACCGAAGGAACCATCACTTTGATTGCAAATGTGATCAATTGGGATGGTAGCGACGAGCGAGTCGATGAAGTTTACGGATTGGCCATCAAGCGACTAGATCAGATGCAAGCTGATCTTCAAGCAGCGCTACCAGGTGCACTTGCATTTGTAGACGAGAAGAGTGCGCCAAATTTCGAGCGAAACATCACCGAAGCTGAGTTTTTAGATAAAGTTTCCAAGATCAAAGAGGAGATCAAATCTGGCGAAGCTTTTCAAGTAGTGCTGTCGCAGAGATTTTCCACCGATTGTTCTGCCGATCCAATCGATGTTTATCGCATGTTGCGTCTGCACAATCCAAGTCCATATATGTACTTTTTGCGCTTTGAAGATGGGCTCGATGTAGTTGGTTCGAGCCCTGAGGCGCTAGTGAAAGTCACTGAGGGTCATGTGATGGTTCACCCCATTGCTGGTACTCGTAAACGCTCTAATTCGCCAGAGCAAGATGAGAAATCTGCACAAGAGTTGTTGGCAGATCCCAAAGAGCGCGCCGAGCACTTGATGTTGGTTGACCTTGGAAGAAACGATCTTGGCAGAGTATGTGCATCAGGTAGCGTCGAAGTAGTCGAGTTCATGAACATCGAACGTTTTTCACATGTGATGCATATCGTTTCTACAGTGACTGGGAAGTTGGCAAACGATAAGACCCCGTTAGATGCGCTCTTTGCAACTTTTCCAGCTGGAACTTTATCGGGTGCACCAAAGCCACGGGCCATGGAGATCATCGAAGAGCTCGAACCAACTAGGCGTGGTTTATACGGTGGCGCGTTAGGTTATTTGGATTTCCGCGGCAATATAGATACTTGTATTGCAATTCGAACTGCATTGATCAAAGATGGTAAAGCATATGTGCAAGCTGGCGCCGGTGTAGTGGCAGACTCCGATGCGGTTGCTGAGAATCAAGAATGTCTAAATAAAGCAGCAGCGGTCTTAGGAGCAATCAATGCTGCTAACAATCTAAGGGTGGCAAGATGAGAGAGTTAGTTGCTTTTTCGTTAACAATAATCCTCTCCTTGGCACTCGTTACCTACATCGGTTCTAAAAGAAAGAGAATTTCACGCTACGAGCGCCATCAATCTAGCGATTGGCAAAAACTAGATCGCGGAATCGATCCATCCGAATGAGCGTTTTAGATTCGATAATCGAAGGTGTGCGCGAGGATCTTTCAATTCGTAGAGTTTCGTTAAGTCAAATACTCGAGCAAGTTGAATTGGCCCAACCCGTTATCCCAATTAATTTCCCATCGGACATGATCTCGGTAATCGCAGAGGTCAAACGTAAATCGCCGAGTAAAGGTGATCTAGCGCAGATTCCAGAACCCGCTAAATTAGCAGCAAGTTATCAAGAGGCAGGAGCTTCAGCAGTAAGCGTCTTGACCGAAGCGCGACGTTTCGGCGGATCGTTAGCTGATTTCGATGCGGTGCGAAGTGAGATCACTTTGCCGATGTTGCGCAAGGATTTCATGGTAGATGAATATCAATTTTATGAGGCTAGAGCGCATGGTGCAGATCTAGTTTTATTAATAGTTGCTGCTCTATCTAAATCCCAATTGAAGGATTATTACGATTTAGCAAACGAACTTGGCATGAGCGCTTTGGTTGAAGTACACACTAATATGGAACTAGAAGATGCGATGGCAATCGATCCGAAAATTGTTGGCGTAAATTCACGGAATTTGAAGAGCCTTGAGGTGGACCCAAAAGTCTTCCAAGAATTAATACCGCAGATTCCAAAAGAGATTACAAGGGTCGCGGAGTCTGGCATTGCAAATAGGGCAGACGTGGAGTTTGCAGAGCAAGTCGGGGCCAATGTGATTTTGGTCGGTGAAGCGCTAGTGAAATCAGGTGACCCAGTTCGCAGTCTTGCGCATTTAATTGGTAAATAACTCGCGAATAATTGGCAATAAGCCCTAATCCGCAACTATTACTATTCGCACATGGCATTCGACGGTCACTTCGGTAATTACGGTGGTCGCTTCGTGCCGGAAGCGCTGATTCCAGCTTTAGAACAATTAACCAGCGCTTTTAATGAGGCAAAATCAGATCCAGAATTCCAATCAGAGTTAGCGCAACTTCATAAGACTTACACCGGCAGGCCTTCGATCATTACCGAGGCGAAGCGATTCGCGCAATATTGTGGTGGCGC
>CAWULI010000039.1:0-7038 GCA_963923155.1 uncultured bacterium | reverse complement strand
ACTTTCCGATTCCGACAAAAAGCTGGTCTTGAGTTGTTCCATATAGTTCACAATCGCAACTGGTGCGGTAGTAACCCTCTTTCGAAAGTGCATAGGTTCGCGCTGCAATAACTTGTGCGCGTAAGGCTTCAATCGGCCAATTCGAAGATACCTCTGAGATTCCGTAGAGATATTCATCTTTTAACCGCACGGTATTTGTGGCTTCGAAGGACTTACCTACGACCAAGAGGTTAATTTGCCCGAATTTATATCTAACAGATTTTCCCGGATTAAAAGCGACTATCGCTTCATCACCTTCAAGAAAGCGTGTTCCGCTCCAATTGATCTCTACCGAATTGCTTGCGGGCAATGTTGCTATGAGAACTTTATTCTTTCGAATAAAGGTGGTGATTCCATTGCTGCTGTATTTAAAATTGGCGATTGTGGATCGATCCGCGATTTGATATCCATTGATAGTTAAGTATCCGGTGGCGCTTGTTAACTGCAAGTTTGCGCTGGTCAATTGATGACCGATGTTTACCTTTATGTCATACCAATCATAAAGTGGTTGGATTTCAACACCGGTGTAGTAATACTTAAGGATCTCTTCTGCACTCTTACCATCTAACGCCATAGCCTTGGCACCAATCTGACTTAAGCCAACTCCGTGGCCTAGACCGCTTCCAACAAAAGTAAATTGATTATCTGCATTGGCTGCAGGATTAATTAATGCAAAGAATAACAAGAGCAATATCGCTCTTTTATACATCCTCATTGACTACGGCGCTCTTTCCAACCGATAGGAAATCTTGATAAGCGTCTACGACATCATTTGGAGCACCGCGTTGAATCAACTTGCCCTTATGCAACCATGCCACTTCGTTGCAAATCTCACGGACCGTACCTAATGCATGGCTAACAAGTATCAGTGCGCGAGCATCGCTGCGCATCTCTTTCAATTTATTCAAACTTTTCTCTTTGAATCTAGCATCACCAGTACTTAAAGCTTCATCCACAATTAATATATCGGGTTTTACGGTAACCGCGACCGAGAAGCCAAGCCGTGCGTACATTCCTGATGAATACGTGCGCATCGGGGCATCAATTGCATCGCCTAATTCTGAGAAATCTGCGATCTCATCGAAGTGCTCGTCGACTTCTTTACGGCTTAATCCCGATGCAAGACCGCCAAGTAATACATTCTGTCGACCGGTTAATGAAGGATTGAATCCAATTCCGAGCGCCAAAAGTGTGGAGACTTTTCCATACACCTCTACTCGACCAGTGGTCGGTGGCAAGATTCCACTGATCACACGCATCAATGTTGATTTGCCCGCACCGTTGGCGCCAATTACACCCAATACTGAACCATAATCAACATCTAAATTGACACCATTAAGTGCATTAACAATTCGAGTCTGCTTGGTGCCTCTACCCAAACTGCGAATGCGATTTGGTAGCGAAGCTTTCTTATCTATAGTCGTGCGGTAAATGAGGCCTAGTTGTTGCACCGATACGGCTAATTCACCGGGTTTGTGATGACTTGGATTTAACTCAGACACGGACGGCAAACTCTCGCTCTCTAGATAGGAAGAAATAGCTACCTATCAATAGCGTTCCGAAAGCCCACAGCGCAGCCTTACCAACTTCGCTCCAGATAAGCGCTTCGTTATGAACCATCACGCGAGACCAGGAATCTAAGATTGGAAAGAAGGGGTTAATTTGCTTTACAAATGCAATTCGCTCTTTGACTTGGGAAGCCTCGTAAAGTACCGGAGAGATATAGAGCAAAGTTCGGTTTAAATACGGTAGAAAACTAGTGATATCTCGGATATAGACATTAGCGGCTGAAATTAAAATTGCAATGCCCAGGCCAAAAACCATTGCAATGAATATCATCAAGATTCCCCAAAGCATATTCCAACCAAAAGTGATTCCGAGGGCGAGTTTTAATATTAGGAAGACTGGAAGAGTTGGTAAGAACCGAAAGAAAGCCACGATAGTCGCACATAATGGAAGTGCAATTCTTGGAAAAGCGGTGTTCAAGATCAGTTTCTCGCCAGCAGTCACCGCTTTGGCGCCGCCATTCATCGAATTACTTACCAAATAAAATAGAAAGAGACTGCTAGTTAAGTGGGCATAGCGCATCTTGTCGGCATTACCAGCGATTATGACTATCAGAAGAAAATAAACACCTGAAAGGAGCAAAGGATTCAACACCAGCCAGAATTGGCCGAAGATAGAGCCATAGTTCTTACTATGTAAATCAGACTTCGAATATTCGACTATAAAAGAACGACGAGCCCAAATCGACCGCCAATAGCGCTTAAGCGGAGGCAGACTCGCTTTGAACGGTTCGTAAACCTCTACTGGTTGCGCCACGAGACCAAGGTTATCAAACTAACTATTTGCTAATCGTTTAGGCGAGGTGATGAATCCGGCACCCCAACTCATCTGCAAAGTGGCAAGGATTACCGGCAAATAAAGCACCTCTTTAAAGGATTTTCCGATCATGAAGCCACTTAAAATTAAAAATAAGAAATAGACCAATGCCGGAATAAAAAAAATCGGGTGGAAAAAGCCGAGAATAATCGAGGCAATTACGCCAACTAGCGTTGTTGGTGGCGCTAAGTAACGAGGATTTACGGTTCCCTTATGAGTGCGCGAAACCACCCGTCTCCATCTACCATATTCAAAATATTGTTTTGCTAGCGCTTGAAGCGATCTGCGTGGCCGATAGGTGACCGTCAATCTAGGATCAAAATAGATCTTTCCGCCATTTTTTCTTAATCTGTAATTTAATTCCCAATCTTGCGCTCTCGTGAAATGTTCATCAAAACCTCCAACTGCAATTAACGCCTCGCGTTTGAAAACTCCTAAGTAAACCGTGTCTACCTCTCCAGCCTCTCCACCAGTGTGGAATTTTGCGACACCTACTCCGAGCGGGCTGCGCATCGCACCAGCAACTGCCCGCTCAAATGGTGTCCGCCCTTCGGCAGCCATTAAACCGCCAACATTGACTGCTCCGGTTCTCTCTAAAAGCTGAACCGCGAGTTCGATGTAATTTTCAGGGATATTGGAATGGCCATCAACACGGACAATCACCGGATATATCGAGCCTTTGATTGCAAGATTTAATCCAGCTGCAGTTCTACCAGTCGGATTTTCGATGATCTTTATCCTGGAATCATTTCGGGCAAGTTCTCTTGCAATTTCCATTGTGCGATCGATTGATGGACCTATTGCAAGTAACACTTCGATTTGACCATCAAATTTCTGTTTCAAGATCGATTCAACTGAATGAACTAGGTAATCTTCCTCGTTCAATACCGGAAGGATTACCGAAACTGCATTTGAAGTCACAATAGGTAATCATAGATTCTTAGGCACACATAACCAGGTTCATAGGTTTAAATAGAGCAAAGAAGAGTAAATCGGTTGCGCTCTTGTAGGCTTGCCGCCGTGAAATCAGCGAAAGCGATAAAGATTATTACCTGGATCTCAGTAGGTATCGTCGCCTTCTCTGCAATTGCTTGGTTGGGACTTGGGCGAATCAGTGGTGCAATTAGTCGCGTAAATGTCTTTGATAATTTAAAGAATCGCCCCGAAAGAGCATCAAGCGCTGTCAATTACTTAGTGGTTGGTTCGGATACTCGTGAAGGTCTAACTCCAGCCGAGTTGAAACTACTTCGTGTGGGATCAGTAAAGTCAGCTGCGGGAGCAAGATCTGACACCATGATGCTAGTTCACATCAGTAAATCTCGCGATAACGCAGTCATCATCTCGTTACCACGCGATTCGCTCGTAACGATTCCTGCACATACCAGTCAAGATGGAAAAACTCAGGTTGCCGAGATGCAAGCAAAGTTAAATGCGGCTTTTGCTTGGGGCGGCGCACCACTATTAATTCAAACTCTTGAAGCAAAGATGAATTTACGAATTGACCACTATGTAGAGGTTAACTTTGCTGGATTTAAGAATGTGGTTGATGCACTAGGCGGAATTCAAGTTTGTACCAAGAAAAATATAAATGACCCAAAAAGCCACTTGGTGCTCTCTGCCGGTGTTCATACTTTGGATGGCATTGAATCTTTGAAATATGTACGTACTCGAGATTTTGATGGCATGGGCGATCTTGGAAGAATGCAACGCCAACAGCAATTCGTCTCAGCTATTTTCCGTAAAGCGACAAGTAGCGGTACTTTGCTAAATCCATTCAAGGTCAAGAATTTAATCTCTGCCGCATTCAAGACAGTAAAGACCGATGAGACGTTAAATCAGGGCGACATCGTCACTTTGGCAAAACAAATCAGAAATCTGACTCCAGGCAAGATGCGCACTATGACTGTGCCACTTGGAAATTCAAATGGATATGTTGCCGGTCTTGGATCGGTAGTAATTTGGGATCAGACCTTGGCCCCTGAGTTATTCGATCGATTACGTAACGATAAACCGGTGGTTGATCTGATTACACCGACACCTTCATCAAGTTCCACAAGCAAAGGTAAAAATGGCAACAAAACACCTTCGCCTGCCCCTTCGCCATCGATTATCGATAAATTCAAGACCCGCACCGCAAGTGAAAATCCTTGTGGTGCGCTCAAGTAGTTAAACTTAACTTCATGCTTAAGCTGGCCGTAATTGGCACTGGATATTTAGGTGCTACCCATGCGGCTTGCATGGCCAATATGGGCTTTGAAGTCATTGGCGTAGATAATGATGAAAATAAGATCGCAACACTTTCAAATGGCGATTTACCATTCTTCGAACCAACCTTGCCAGAGCTCTTGTCAGAGCAAGTTAAATCTGGTCGATTGAAATTCACAACGAACTACTCCGAAATAGCCGATTGCGATGTGCACTTTATCTGTGTTGGCACACCACAGGTTAAAGATGGTCTGGCGGCTGACTTGACTTATATAAGTAGCGCATTTGCTGCAGTCAGCAAAGTTGCTAAGCCTGGCGCGCTTCTAGTTGGAAAGTCGACCGTTCCAGTTGGTACTGCGCAAAAATTAAGTTCTAATTTGCCGACGCATCTTGAGTTAGCTTGGAACCCAGAGTTTCTTCGCGAGGGTTTTGCTGTCGAAGATACCTTGCATCCGAATCGTTTAGTTGTTGGTGTTACTTCTGATCGTGCTGAGCAGATCTTAAAAGAGGTCTACCATCAGAATCTGACGGAAGGTACTCCTTGGATTCGCGCTGATCTTCCGACCGCTGAGTTAGTAAAGGTCGCCGCAAATTCATTTCTTGCTACCAAGATCTCATTTATAAATGCAATGGCTGAAATCTGCGAAGCTGCAGGTGGCGATGTAACAGTCTTAGCAAGGGCGATTGGATATGACCCGCGAATCGGCAATCGATTTTTACAAGCGGGAATAGGTTTTGGTGGTGGATGCCTACCTAAAGATATCCGTGCATTCATGGCCAGGGCTGAAGAGCTAGGTGCTTCACAATCACTTGAGTTCTTAAGAGAGATTGATTCGATTAATTCTCGCGCGCGTCAACGGGTAATTGATGTCGTGCGTAATGAGCTAGGTATGGATCTTAAATCTAGGAAGATCGCGGTATTAGGGGCGGCCTTCAAACCAGATAGCGATGATGTTCGTGACTCACCGGCGCTAGATATTGCGGCGCAGTTACATGCTGCTGGCGCTGATGTGAAAATTCATGATCCCAAGGCAATTGCTCCAGCCAAGAAGCGCTTTCCTAACCTCAATTTTTGCGAAGAGATAGAAGCTTGCGTCAAGGACTCAGATTTAATCTTGCATTTAACCGAATGGAAGATTTATCGTGAGCTTGACCCAGTAAAAATAAAGAAATTGGTAAACAACGCCAGCATCATCGATGGACGTAATGCACTCGATAGAGAAAGTTGGCGAGCGGTTGGTTGGCGCTTTCATGGATTGGGTCGAGCATGAGCTTTGATGAAAAGACGATAGATCAAGTGCTTGCCATGAAAACTTGGGCGATAGTAGGTCTTGGAAATAATCCTGAGCGCGCTGCATTCGGGGTATCCAAATTATTACAAGACAAGGGACATAAAATCGTTCCGGTATACCCAAGAGCCGAAATGGTTCATAGTGAGATCGGATATAAAACTTTAAGCGAAATACCATTCCCGGTTGATGTTGTAGATTGTTTTGTGAATTCAAAATTAGTTGGAAAAGTAGTCGATGAAGCGATTGAAATCGGTGCTAAGGCGGTCTGGTTGCAATTAGATGTGATTGATCACGAAGCTATTGCGAGGGCGGAATCCGCTGGTTTATTAGCGATCATGGATCGCTGCCCTGCTATTGAATATAGAAAGCGTTAAAAGCCGGTCTTTTGAGCGCGACGTGCTTTTAATGCAGCACCTTTGCCCTTAGCCTCTTCATTTAAGCTTTTCATAGCTGCTTCAACTTTTTCTTGCAATTCTCTATTCCCTACCGCCAAGATGCGCGCTGCAAGTATCCCTGCATTTTTCGCATTTCCGATTCCGACTGTTGCAACCGGAATGCCAGCTGGCATCTGTACGATCGATAGTAATGAATCCATACCTTCTAAATTAGCAAGTGGCACTGGCACTCCGATAACTGGCAGTGTTGTAAGTGACGCGACCATTCCTGGTAAGTGGGCTGCACCTCCAGCTCCGGCGATAATAACTTTATAACCAGATTTAGCTGCAGACTTTGCAAAATCTGACATCTCATCTGGCATTCGATGCGCAGAAATAACTTCCGCGGTATAGGTAATACCAAATTGATCTAGCACTATCGCGGCCGATTCCATGGTGGGCCAATCGGAATCCGATCCCATGATTATTGCAACTTCACTCATCGATCTCTCCGCTCAAGTATGCCAATGCATGTAAGACCTCGGCTCTTAATTCTACGAGGTCGTCTCCGGTAATGGTGACGTGTCCTATTTTTCGCCCTGGCCGAACCTCTTTTTGATATTGATGGAATTTCAAACCGGGTGTTCGCGCCATCAAATGTAGGTATGGACGATACATATCGTTATTGCTACCACCCAAGATATTTCCCATAACTGCCCACTTTGATGTCATAGAAGTATCTCCCA
>CAWULI010000038.1:0-7688 GCA_963923155.1 uncultured bacterium | reverse complement strand
AAGTTACTTGGATTCAATGTGCACATGAAGTGCCATGCGGCATGGCAGCAGATGCTGCTTTGATTGGCGAAGGTGTTAATACGAAACCGATATCACTTGAACCAAAAGTAACTAGTGCGCTTGCCAAATTACTGGCAGATGAAGTTGATGCGGCCATCGTATATAAAACAGATGTGTTGTCTAATAGTAAGAAATTGAAATCGATTAATTTTTCAGATCAGAAAGCAGCAGCCACTACTTATCAGATAGCTGTGCTAAGTAAAAATCGCTGGGCCGCTACATTTGCCGATTTCTTGAAATCGCGCGCTACGTTGCGTTTTCTAAAGAGCAAGGGTTTTGAATCACCATGAAGTTGACTGGCCTCTTCAGAGTACTAGGTGGTATTGCAATTTTAGTTATCGTGGCACCATTAATAGCTTTAATAAGTAAGGTACCTTGGAGTAGTTTATTTACCCACTTAAATGATCTGACTGCCATCAAACTTTCGCTTTGGACCTCTGCTTTATCTGCAACTTTGGCTGCATTACTGGGAGTGCCACTGGCTTGGGTATTAGCCAAGAGCGAAAATAGATTTACTAACTTAATTAGGCCATTAGTCCTTGCACCAATCGTCTTACCTCCTACGGTCGCAGGTATTGCATTGATTTCTTTAATGGGGCGAAATGGATTACTCGGGAGTTATTTGTATAAAGCAACGGGCTGGTCGATGCCATTTACATCAAGCGCGGTGGTCTTGGCAGGCTTATTTGTGGGTTTACCTTTTGTGGTTTTAATTTGTGAATCTAATTTTCGGCAGATTCCCAAAGAGATCGAAGATGCAGCGATAATCGACCGCGTAAGTGGAAATGAACTTTTTAGTCAGATTGCGATCCCACAATCTAGAAGTGCCATCACTACCGGCTTGATACTGGCTTGGGCTCGCGCACTAGGAGAGTTCGGCGCTACCTTGATGTTCGCCGGATCTTTACCCGGTAAAACACAAACTTGGACCATGTTGATTTATCAAGAGTTAGATATAGATGTACCAACTGCCTATTCGCTCTCGGCAATCATGCTAGCTTTGTCGATATTGATAGTTTATTCACTTCGAAAACCACTTCGTGAAGCGTTGCGATGAGAGTCATTCTCCTTACTGGAGGTCAAAGCTCTCGCTTTGGTTCAGATAAAAGTCTGGCTGAGTTATCCGGTAATTCTTTATCAAACATCATAAAATCATATTTTGAGGCTGATCAGATAATAGAAGTTGGTTCGGAGATCAAAGGCGGACCTTTAGCGGCAGTAAATTCAGCCCTTACCAAAATCGACAGCGATTTGGTCGCGATCATTGCCACCGATATGCCATTTGCACCAAAAGTGCTCCCGGAATTACAAATAGCATTAAATACTTCGACATCAAGCGATTGTGCTTTACCGCTGGATAATCAGGGGGTAGCACAGCCATTGGCTGGGATTTATAAGACTAAGTCATTGATTGCAGCAATGGAAAAATTGCAAAGTGAATCAGAGGTTTTTGGCCAATCCATGCGCTCATTATTGAAATTTCTGCAAGTTAATATTGTAAAGGTCAAGAATCCAGAGTTGTTAATTGATATCGATACCAAGTCCGATTTAAAAATTGCTCTGGATTTGTGGTCGCAGGAGCTAATTTGTAATGGCAAAAATGGGGATTAGTAATCTATTCAGAGAATCCGATTAGATAGATAAGATTGCTTCATGAGCCAAGAGAAGTTGACCCATCTAAATGCCAAAGGCGAAGCTCGGATGGTGGATGTATCTACCAGAGAGGTCACGGTACGGACCGCAACCGCATCTGGAAAGGTCTTAGTTAATTCAGAGACCTTAAAGCAAATTGGAGATGGACTTAGCCCTAAAGGTGATGTTTTGGCGACCGCGCGAATCGCAGGAATTCAAGGTGCAAAACGGACCAGCGAATTGATTCCACTCTGTCACCCGATCGCAATTCATAAAGTTGAGCTCAATTTAAAGTTGGTTTCTGATGGTGTAGAAATTGAGTCAATTGTAAAAACTAGCGATCGCACTGGGGTAGAGATGGAAGCGCTTACTGCAGTCGCGGTGGCTTCGCTTACATTAATTGACATGATCAAGTCCCAGGACCCCTTGGCGCAAATAAAGAATATTCAGGTTGATTCAAAGAGCGGTGGCAAGAATGGTGATTGGCAGAGATGATGAATGCTTGGATTATCACTGCCAGCAATAGAGCAAGCGCCGGGATCTACGAAGACTTAAGTGGGAATATCTTAAGCACCGGTTTAGCAGAGTTAGGTTACGAGATCGGCGCGCAGATAATTCTGCCTGATGATAAATCAAGGATTGCTTCAAAAATAAAAGAAGGAATAGAGAAACAAGTTAATCTAATTGTTACGACAGGTGGAACCGGAATCTCCCCGACCGATGTGACACCTGAAGCAACTAAAGAATTAATCCAAAGAGAACTTCCGGGGGTTATGGAAGCTTTACGAGATTACTCTCGTGATCGAGTTCCGACCGCGGATTTAACCAGGGGGCTTGCAGGCGTTTCGGGTAAGAGTTTCATATTGAATCTACCCGGATCACCTGGTGGTGTAAAAGATGGTCTGGTAATCATAGGTAGATTGGCAGCGCACATTCACGATCAGTTGGCGGGAAATGATCACAGCCAAAGTAACTGACTCGCCAATTTTAGTAAGCAATTTGATGGAGATAGTAAAAAGTGATTCGGCAGGAGCCTGCGTCACTTTTTCAGGTGATGTGAGAGATCACGATAAGGGTAGGGCGGTAATCAGTTTGCAATATGAGATCCATCCAAGTGCCCAAAAAGTAATAGAGGAGATCGTGGCGAAAGTAGCCTCCTTGCACCCAGTTTTATCTGTGGCTGCGATTCATAGATACGGTCCAATTCCTATTGGAGAGAGTGCATTCGTAGTCGCTGTGTCCGCCGCCCACAGAGAGGCTGCTTTTCGATGCTGTATGGAGATAGTAGAGAGAGTGAAACTGGAACTTCCAATTTGGAAATATCAAGAGTTTGCAGATGGTAGCAATGAGTGGGTTAATAGCGCATGACCTTGATTGATAACTTTGGTCGCTTGCACCGAGATCTAAGAGTTTCACTTACAGATCGTTGCTCTTTGCGCTGTACTTACTGCATGCCCCATGATTTCAATAAATGGCTGCCGAATGAAACGCTTTTAACCACAGATGAGTTGATCGAAGTTCTTGAAATAGCTACGAACTTAGGGATTAATGAAGTTCGATTAACTGGTGGCGAGCCACTATTGCGGCCTGATCTAGTAGAGATTGTTTCTCGAATAAATAAATTAGATAACCCACCTGAACTTTCAATGACCACAAATGGTGTTGCCTTGGCAAAGGTTGCAAAAGATTTGGCAATGGCTGGCTTGCGTAGAATAAATATAAGTTTGGATACTTTAGATTGGGAGCGCTTTAAACGCCTGACATTTAGAGATCGTTACGAGGATGTCATTGAAGGAATCAATGCGGCACGAAGCGCTGGTCTATCGCCAATAAAGATCAATACAGTTTTGATGCGTGATATCAATGGTGATGAAGCGATTCCATTATTAAAATGGGCGCTAGCAGAGAATTTGAATTTAAGATTCATAGAGCAAATGCCTTTAGACGCGGGTGATGCTTGGACCCGAAGCAATTTAATAACTGCAGACGAGATCTATTCTCAACTTAGCTCAGAATTTGAATTATCTCCTGTTGAATCTAGAGGATCTTCACCAGCAGAGGAATTTTTTGTTAATGGTGGTCCGGCAAAGGTCGGTATCATCGGAAGTGTAACCAGACCTTTCTGTGCGGCGTGCGACAGGTTAAGACTTACATCAGATGGTCAATTGCGATCCTGCCTTTTTGCGAATACGGAGCATGATCTCCGAGGAATTTTACGAAATCACAAATTATCAGAGGCGCAAAAGCGGGAAGAATTAATTAAGGTTTTTGGAATAACAGTGAAAAGTAAATTGCCTGGTCATGGAATCAATGATCCGAGTTTCATAAAACCAAATCGTCCGATGTCGGCTATTGGTGGTTAACCTCCCGCAAATTGCGGTAAGACGTCAATTTCATCACTTTCACTAATTTTCTGGTTTAAATCCTCGCAAGCGATGCCATTTAATAAATAAGTACAGGTAGGCAGCAATTTAGCCATTTTGGTATCGAGCTTTGTCAGCTCCGCCACCAAGGCGCCAAGGTCATTGGCGCTCAGCGATAGGCCAGTAGTACCTGCCGCCGCTCTCGCAGCAGCATAGAAATTTACCTTCGCCACGAGAAAAGAGTAGCGCAAGGCCTAGTAATTGATATATCACTGATATATGTTGAACCCGTGAGCTTGGTCAACCCGGTCAGTCCAATGAAGGAAAACCAGTCCTTAAGCGATGAGGCCTACTCTCAGATTCGCTCATTGATCATCAGCTGCGAACTTCGACCAGGATCGGTAATCAGCGAGAGCGATTTGATGCAGCGCCTTGAGATGGGGCGGACTCCAATACGCGAAGCGCTTCGCAATTTAGCAAACGAGAAATTAATCGAGGTTTATCCACGTCGTGGCATGTTCGTCGCCGGAGTCGATGTAAAAGATCTAACTGCGATCTCTGAAGTTCGCGGTAATTTAGAGATTCAAGCTGCGGGTTTGGCTGCAGAGCGCGCTACAGATAGCGATCGCGCAGTTATCGCACAATTGATCAAAGAGATTGATGCCATCAAAGGCGAACCGAAGATGGAAAAATTGATCAACTTGGATCAGAGAATCCATCACCAAATCTATGCGGCAACACATAATGAATTTCTAGTTTCGACTTTGGATCAGTATTACGCGCACGCGCTACGCATCTGGTTCATGGCCCTTGACCGGGTATCGCAATTAGCAGATGCAATCATCGAACACCGTGCGATGTTGCAATCGATCCTAGATGGCGATAAAAAAGCGGCAGAGCGAGCGATGCGCGAACATATCGAAGGTTTCGAAACCACTATTCGAAAGAGTCTTTAAATTTCAGCAGAGGAAAGCTAAAAGATAGGAAGCAAAGAAAAAATGGCACAACTACCAACAAAGGCCAAGTGCGTCGTAATCGGCGCTGGCATCGTCGGCAACTCAATCCTGTATCACTTAGCGCGATTAGGTTGGAAAGATCTAGTGCAGATTGATAAAGGACCACTGCCAAATCCTGGTGGCTCGACTGGACACGCTTCCAACTTCATCTTCCCAGTTGATCACTCCAAAGAGATGGCTCACATCACCGCAGACTCGATGCGTCAATATAAAGAACTTGGTTGCTTCACCGAATGTGGCGGAGTCGAAGTAGCGCGTACTCCTGAGCGCATGATCGAACTTACTCGCCGCATTACTAGCGCGAAATCATGGGGCATCGATGGTGGTCGCATCGTTACACCCGCAGAGGTAAAAGAATTGATCCCTTACATCGAGGAATCGGTGATTCTTGGTGGTTATTACCAACCAACCGTTGGTGTCGTTGATTCACTTCGCGCCGGCACTTTGATGCGCGAAAAGGCGATTGAAATGGGCGCAGCGCAGAGCTTTGCAAATATCGAAGTTACCGGCATGGATGTCGAGAACGGTCGTATCAAGCGAGTTAAGACCGAACAAGGTGATATCGAAGCAGAGTATGTCGTGATCGCAACCGGTTGCTGGTCTGCAAAATTAGCAAAGATGGCCGGCTCTGAGATTCCATTAACTCCAGCAGTACATCAGATGAAAGATATCGGTCCGGTTCCATTCTTTGCCAACACTAAAGGCGATATCGAATGGCCGATCATCCGTGACATGGATACCAATATGTACGAGCGCCAACACGGAACTGGACTTGAAGTTGGTTCTTATGCGCACCGTCCGATTCTTTATGAAGCAGAAGAGATTCCATCAAACGCAGCTGCTGCGCTTTCACCAACTGAATTTCCATTTACCCAGAAGGATTTTGATCTACAAGATGAGCATTCATATGAATTGGTGCCATCAATCGTTGGAGATGAGAATGTTCGTGAGAAGTATGCGATCAATGGCATCTTGTCACTAACTCCAGATGGCATGCCAATTGTTGGTGAAACTCCAGAAGTCAAAGGACTCTGGTCTGCTGCTGCGATCTGGGTCAAGGAAGGACCTGGTACCGGCAAAGCAGTCGCCGAATGGATGGTGCTCGGTGAATCTGAGATCGATATGCATGCATCTAATATCGCGCGTTTTCATGAACATCAGAAATCTCGCGAGCATGTTAAGGCCCGTTGCAACGAAGGTTTTAATAAAACTTACGGCATCGTGCACCCAAACGAACAATGGTCATCTAATCGAAATGTTCGTATCTCTCCGATGTACGACCGCGAGCAAGCGCTAGGCGCAGTTTTCTATGAGACCGCGGGATGGGAGCGTCCATTCTGGTACGAGTCAAATAAGGAGTTAGTCGCAAAATTCGGCGACCAGGTAATGCCACGCGAAGGCGAGTGGGAGTCACGTTGGTGGTCTCCGATTATTAACGCTGAGCATTTACAGATGCGCGAGAGTGCCGGAATTGTTGATCTTTCGGCCTTTGCGATCTTCGACATCATCGGACCGTCGGCGCTTGCAGTGGTGCAAAAAGCTGCGCTTCGTCAGATGGATGTGGCAGTAGGTCGCGTGGTTTACACCCCGATTCTTGGCGTAAACGGTGGTTTCAAATCTGATTTAACCATCATGCGCCTTGGCCAGAATCACTTCCGTGTCGTAACGGGTGGTGCACATGGCATGGCAGATAAGAAGTGGTTTAGCGATCTATTACCAGCAGACGGAACCGCACAGTTAACTGATTTAACTTCGGCTTACACCACGATCGGTCTTTGGGGACCAAATGCCCGAAAGATCTTGCAGGCAGTTACCAAAGCTGATGTTTCAAATGAATCCTTCAAGTTTGGAACTTGTAAAGTGATCGAAATCGGTTCACTGCGCGTTCTAGCATCGCGTATCTCTTATGTCGGTGATCTTGGTTGGGAGTTTTACATCCAGATCGAACAAGGCGGAAAACTTTGGGATGCGCTTTGGGAATCTGGCAAGAACCACGGTTTGATCCCAGTTGGTATCGGTGTTTACGGAACTACTGGTCGCTTAGAGAAGAACTACCGTGCTTATGGGGCAGAACTGGAAACCGAATACAACGTAATCGAAGCGGGAATGCAGACGCCGAAGTTGAAGGAGCAAGATTTCATTGGTCGTGCAGCACATGAAAAACATCGTGCTGAGAAACCAGTCACTACGCTCTGCACGCTGTACGTTGACGATCACACATCAAAGTCTGGAATGAAGCGTTACATGATGGGTAAAGAGCCAATCCTTACTCTTGATGGAAAATCAATCGTAGATTCACATGGTCGTCGCTCTTATGTGACAAGTGCTGGATCTGCACCTTCACTTGGTAAACACATTCTCATGTCTTACATTCCAACAGAGATGGCAGTGGTCGGAAATAAATTCTTGGTCGAATATCTAGGTGAGCAATATCCATGTCATATCGCTGGAGTTGGCGCGACACCTATGTTTGATGCAAATAACGAAAGGATCTTGGGCTAATGGAGATTCTTGCTTGCATCAAACGAGTTCCGATCACCGGAAGTCAGTTAATTCTTACTGCAGATGGGCAGAGCCTGCAGACCGATAGTTTGGGTTATGGCATCTCGCCACACGA
>CAWULI010000037.1:0-7852 GCA_963923155.1 uncultured bacterium | reverse complement strand
CATAGATTGGCGATGCCTAACAAGTTATTTCATGCGGTGCACGCCGGTGTGCCAGTAATCGCAACCAATGTTACTGAGTTGGCAAATTTGGTTTCCAAATATGATTTAGGTGAACTGTATGAGCCGGGAGATTCTGATTCACTAGTTGCAGCAACCAAACGAGCAATCGCACGCCACCAGCAATTAATCGAAAGCGTTGCCAAAGCACAATCTGTACTTTCGTGGTCTAAAGATGAACTGATTTTGTTGGAGATTTATGCCAACCTGTGATGTCTCAATAATTGCGCTAGGTAGAGATTTTTCAAATGCTAGGTTGCAGCGAGTCATGCGCTCTCTGAAAGATCAGCAGATCTCTTATGAAGTTTTTACTAAACGTGGCGGTCGAATTTACAGAGTTATCGCCGCTTGGGTCGTTCCGTGGCGAGCTAAAGGAAAAGTGCTATTTACACCAGACCCAGAGAGCGCGATTGCACTTTCTTATATTGCGCGGTTGCGTAGAAAGAAATGGGTGGTGGATGTCCGCGAAGATTACAAATTATTGATTGAGGATCGCACCTGGGCCAAAGGCGTCAAGAAGGTTGTAGCAAGTATCTTGGCGGACTGGGCAGTAAGCGCCAGCGCAAGTGCAGATTTAACAATCACGGTTGATGATTGGGTTAAGCCATTTACTGCCAAGAATCGAATCGTGGTTCATAACGCACCAGATGCCAGATTCCTTCCGGAGCCAGCCGAAATTGAAGCGAAACCTCGCGCAATATATGTAGGAGATGTGCGACAAAGTCGTGGACTTTTTTCTATGTTGCGTGCAATCGAGATGACTGATTTATGGACTTTGGACATAATCGGTAATGTCGCACCACAAGATCAATCAAAACTTGATCAGTGGCGAAAGAATTCAAGCGCTGCATCTCGTGTTCGTTTCCACGGAAATCTTTCGCCAAAAGATTCCTGGTTATTTGCAAAAGGTGCTTGGGTTGGTTTAGCACTTTTAAATCCAACACCAGCATTTAAGCGAGCCTGGCCCACGAAGATTGGTGAGTACATCGCATGTGGTCTTCCAGTAATTGCAACTGATTTACCTAGAGTTGCTGAGGTGATTCTGAAAGATCCGCGTCCAGGTGCATTAGTTGAAACTCTTAATGAAGAGATCATTGCGATGCAGACCGCCGGTATTTTGAATTCTTGGGCAGAAAATCCCGATGCGTATCGTGAAGTCAGAACACGCACCTTATTAAGTGTCGAAAGTTGGCGAAGTGCCGCAGGTTACGACCGTATTGCGCGCGAGATTTCGGGTTTAATCGACCAAGTTCGTTAGGCTATGGGGCGTGTCTGCGCCGAAAATCCAAGCAACCGCTGATGTTTCAACGTCAGCAAAAATAGGTGATGGTGCGAGCATTTGGCATTATGCCCAAGTTCGCGAGAACGCTGAGATTGGCGAAAACGTAATTATCGGCCGCGGTGTTTATGTAGGCACTGGTGTAAAAATCGGTGCCAATTGCAAGATTCAGAATTACGCTCTTGTATATGAACCAGCAGTTTTGGAAGCTGGTGTATTTATCGGACCAGCAGTAGTCCTTACTAATGATGAATATCCACGAGCAGTTAATCCAGATGGAACGCTAAAGAGCGCATCAGATTGGCAAGCTACTGGTGTCACTATTCGCGAAGGCGCATCAATCGGCGCTCGCAGCGTATGCGTCGCACCCGTAGAGATTGGTGCTTGGGCCTTGGTGGCTGCGGGTTCGACGGTAGTTAAGAATGTGCCGGCATTTGCATTAGTTGCTGGCACTCCGGCCAAACGAATTCGGTGGGTTGGCAAGGCCGGCGTACCATTAGAGAAGATTGGTGAGAACCAATATAAGTGCCCAAAGACGGGCGCTTTATATAAAGAGGTAAATTCAGAGACATTGGTGGCCGAATGATTCCTGCAGCAAAACCATTAGTTGGCGACGAAGAGCGCGCAGCGGTCGATCGCGTATTACGTTCGGGAATGATGGCGCAAGGTCCAGAGGTCGCAGCATTTGAAGAAGAGTTCTCCAAATATGTCGGCGGTCGTAAGTGCGTAGCGGTCAACAGCGGAACTTCTGGTTTGCATATGGCTCTAGTCGCTGCGGGTCTAAAAGCAGGCGACGAAGTAATTGTTCCTTCATTTACCTTTGCGGCAACTGCAAACTCAGTTGCGCTAACAGGAGCAACCCCAGTTTTCGTAGATATTGATCCAAAGACTTTCAATATTGACCCTGCTGCAATCGAAGCGGCAATTACTCCGCGTACCAAAGGTATTCAACCAGTTCACTTATATGGATTACCTGCGCAGATGGATGTAATCAACGAAATCGCATGTAAACACAATATTTTGGTTTTCGAAGATGCAGCACAAGCACATTTAGCAACGCTTAATGGCCAATATGTAGGTTCCTTTGGATATGCCGCGACCTTTAGCTTCTATCCCACCAAGAACATGACTTCCGGCGAAGGCGGCATGATTGCCTGCGCAAATGATGAGATGACTCGAATGTGCAAGTTACTTCGCAATCAAGGCATGGAAAAACGCTACGAAAACGAGGTAGTCGGATTCAACACTCGTATGACTGATATTCATGCCGCAATAGGACGTGAACAATTAAAGAAGATTGAAGGTTGGACGAAGACTCGCCAAACCAATGCGAAATTCTTAGATGAGAATCTAAAGGGCGTTGTGACTCCATATGTAACACCTGGTGCAACGCATGTTTATCACCAGTACACAATTCGTATTGTTGGACATGATCGCGACAAATTCGCTGAAGAGATGACTAAACGTGGTGTTGGTAATGGTGTTTACTACCCAATCCCCGTACATCAATTACCTTCATTTGGTTTGAAGTTCGATCTACCGAATACAACAGCAGCTTGCAAAGAGGTGCTATCGATTCCGGTACATCCAGCGCTGACGCAATCAGAGTTAGAAACTGTCGTCGAAGTTATTAATTCAATCGCTAACGCAGGAGCCTAAGTTGGCAAATCTACGTGCTGGATTAGTTGGCCTCGGCATGATGGGCCGCCATCATGCTCGTGTATTAGCAAATCTAAGTGGCGTTGATTTTGTTGGTGTATGCGATCCGGCAGGCGATAATCAAAATTTGGCACAAGGTCGTCCAGTTGTAAAAAGCATTGCAGAGTTGATTGATATGAAGATCGACTATGCGATGGTGGCGGTTCCGACTATCTATCACCTTGAGATCGGAAAAGAGTTGGCGGCAGCCGGCGTTCATGCCATGGTAGAAAAGCCGCTTTCTCATGACACCGAAAGCTCAAAAGAATTGGCGTCAGCCTTCAAGAATTTGGTTGGTGCAGTTGGCCATATCGAACGTTATAACGCGTCCCTTCAAGAAGCGCGTAAACGTTTGGATCAATTAGGAACTTTGTATCAAGTTGTGACTAGACGCCAAGGACCATTTCCTGCTCGCATTGCAGATGTTGGCGTGGTTAAGGATCTAGCCACCCACGATATTGATCTAACCTCTTGGGTTACGGGCCAGAAGTTCACTTCAGTATCAGCACGAACTACCTATCGTTCTGGTCGCGAGCACGAGGATATGGTTGCGGTAGTCGCATCCTTAAGTGGCGGCACCATTTCAAATCATTTGGTTAATTGGTTAAGTCCACTAAAAGAGCGTGTAACGATTTTGACTGGTGAGAAAGGCGCGTTTGTCGCAGATACTTTGACTGCAGATCTTACTTTCTATTCAAATGGCACCGTCAGTACTAACTGGGATGAAATTGCACAGTTCCGTGGAGTATCCGAAGGTGATGTAATCAGATATGCATTTCCGAAACCAGAACCACTTAAATTAGAGCACGAGAATTTCCGTGATGCAGTTCTGGGCAAGAGTGCAGATATAGTCACTATGGACCAAGGTCTCGCCACAGTAGTTGTAGCAGAAGCGATAATTAAAAGCGCGAAGGAACAATGCACAGTTCAGATCGCGCAAAATTAAAGATTGTCTCGCTCGTAACCAATAATGCGGTTGGTGATTCTCGAGTTTTAAAGTCGGCCGAGACTTTGGCGGCTGCTGGGTACCAAGTCACTCTTTTAGCGCAGCAAATCGGTGATTGCGCGTCAGTAGAGAACTTAAATGGTTTTACCTTGAAACGCGTAAAACCAATCGATAAATTCTCAAAGCGTCGCACAACTCCGTTTTGGCCTTTAAGCATGACGGTGAAAAGTAAAAATAGTTATGTTAGATATGGATCACGATTAATAGCGCCAGACTTTCTCTTTTGGCGTTGGGCTGGGCCATATTTACTGAAGATTTCCGACCGGTTCTTATATCCCGTTTGGCCACTATTAAAAGATGGCGAAGCGACTTTTGCAGGCGCCATGGATTCTGAAGTGCCGGATCTAATTCATGCAAATGATTGCGATACTTTGGGTTTGGCGATGCGCGCACAAGAGCGTGCTGCTAAGCGCGGCAAAAAGGTCGGGATTCTTTACGATGCACACGAATATGTAAAGGGTGTACATAGAAAACATCCCGTCTGGCGTCATGCGATGTCTATATTAGAGCGCCAAGGAATCGAAAAAGCCGGGATAGTTATGACGGTATCCGAAACCATTTCTGGAATGTTGCAAGAAGACTATAAGTTAAAAGACCGCCCAACCGTGGTGCTTAATGCACCAAGATTGCAACAACCGGCTGTGGATCCAGAGTTAAAGACCATCAGAAAAAAATTGAGTTTGAGTCTAGAAGTCCCCTTACATGTTTATGTTGGAGCTGCAGCTCCACAACGTGGATTGGATGCGATGATCGAGGCACTTAGTTATGTTCCTGATCATCACATAGCTTTAGTGGTTAACCCAAGCTCGCCCTATGTAATTGGTTTGCGCGAAAAAGCGATTGAACTGGGAGTCGATTCTCGTCTACACATTCATCAATATGTTCCGGAGTGGTATGTCTCTACCTTCATCTCTGATGCGACCAGCGGCGTTATTCCAATTTTGCATTATCCAAACCATGAGATCTCATTGGTAACCAAGTTCTTCGAATTTTTACATGCCAAACTGCCGATTATCGTAAGTGATGTTAAGACCATGGCTGCAGAGATTAACGAGCGTAAGAATGGACTGGTATTTACTGCGGGCAACGGCGCGGAACTAGCGGAGCGATTTAAGGAAATCACTATTCATAGAGATAAATATGTTGCGGCAATCACTCCAGAACTCTTAGCCGAATATTCGTGGGAGCGACAAGGCGATAAACTTGTCGCTGCGCATGATGCACTTGCAATGAAGGGAAATCAATGAAAATCACTGTTGTGGCCATGGGAAAAATCGGCCTACCGCTTGCAGTGCAATTTGCCCGCAAAGGCCATACCGTAATCGGCGCGGACGTTAATCAATGGACAGTCGATGAGATCAACGCCAAACGCGAACCATTTCCAGGCGAGGCCCATCTACAAGAATATTTAGCAGCAGAAGTTACTGCCGGACGCTTAAAGGCAACTACAGATACCACATCCGCGGTTGCAGAATCAGATGCAGTTGTAGTTGTCGTCCCATTATTTGTTAACGAAGAAGGAATTCCCGATTTTGGTTGGATGGATGCCGCAACTGAAGCAATCGGTAAAGGTTTGAAGAAAGGCACCTTGGTTTCTTACGAAACTACGCTACCGGTCGGAACGACAAGGAATCGATTTGCGCCAGCGCTTGAGAAGATCTCTGGACTTAAAGCCGGCGTAGATTTTGATCTGGTCTTCTCACCAGAGCGTGTATTTACAGGTCGAGTATTTGCTGATCTTCGTAAGTATCCCAAGTTGGTTGGTGGCATTAACGAGCAATCTGCCAAGGCCGGTGTTGCATTCTATGAAGCGGTTTTGGATTTTGATTCCAGAGAAGATCTTCCGCAACCAAACGGAGTTTGGGATCTTGGCAGTTCTGAGGCATCTGAATTAGCCAAACTTGCAGAGACAACTTATCGCGATGTGAACATCGCTTTAGCTAATCAATTTGCGTTATTTGCTGAACAAAATGGCATTGATATCCATAAGGTCATAGATGCTTCAAATTCGCAACCATTTAGCCATATTCATAGACCAGGTATTGCAGTTGGTGGACATTGCATTCCAATTTATCCGCGTATGTATCTCTGGAACGATCCAGCAGCAACTGTTGTTCGTACGGCGCGCGAAGCGAATAAGGCGATGCCGTCACATGTAGTTTCAACTTTGGCCCAAATACACGGCTCATTGAAGTCTGCCAAAGTAGTTGTATTGGGAGCTTCTTATCGCGGTGGCGTAAAAGAGACGGCTTTTTCTGGCGTATTTCCTACGGTTGATGCGCTTAAGGCCGAAGGTGCGGAAGTCTTCGTACACGACCCGATGTATACCGATGATGAACTTAAGAAATATGGATTCACTCCTTATCACTACGGCGATTCAGTTGATGCTGCGGTAATACAAGCAGACCATAAGGAATATGCTCAATTAAATTCAGCTAAATTACCAGGAATCAAAACTTTGCTTGATGGTAGAGGTGTAACTAAATCAAATAATTGGTTGGACGTTAAGTATCACGTGATTGGAAAGGCCCTTTAATTGGCAAAGGTAGTGAAGAAAGCGCCGACAAATTTAAATCTCCACCCATTGATCGTAAATCGCTGGAGTCCTAGATCGCTCGAAGCTCACGATGTGATTTCAACCGATGATCTAACTGCAATTCTTGAGGCAGCACGTTTAGCTCCTTCAGCTTTTAACGAACAACCTTGGCGATACATTGTTGGCAAGCGTGGTGACGAGACCTTCGCACAAATCTTGGCTGGTTTAGGTGAGTTCAATCAAAAATGGGCAAAGAGCGCCAGTGCATTACTCTTAGTTTGTGGTACCAAACAACGTACAAACGGTGATCCTCATCCAAGTTATCAATACGATCTAGGTTTATCGGTATCACAAGCATCTTTTGAAGCGCATCACCGTGGCTATGTAACCCACCAGATGACTGGTTTCAATCATGATGTAATGTGCCAAACCTTTGATTTAACTACTTTAGAACCCGTCGTTGTAGTTGCGATTGGTCGTCAAGGCGATGTCGAACAGTTGCCAGAAGCGATGGCAGAACGCGAAAAAGCTAAACCTGTTCGCAAAGAACTTTCCGAGATAATTATTAAAGGCTCGCTCTAATCTGCCAAAGATCTGGGAATACCGGATTAAAGAGCGTGCTGGCTAGGTATTTAACTCCACTAGATCCACCAGTTCCGCTCTTGGAACCGATAGTTCGTTCGACCATCTTTACGTGGCGATAGCGCCATTCTTGTAGGCCTTCATCAATATCAACGAGCCTCTCGCAGACCATCGCAGCTTCGGGATCTTCGCGATGGACTTTGATTAGTGCTTGCTGCACTGATTCGTTTGGCTGATAGTGCTCGTTAAATCTGCGATTTAGAATCTCAGAAGGTATAGCCGCACCGCGTTTAGATAAATAAACCAAGACCGAATCCCATAACGATCTTTGACCTAGTAACTGCACGATTTCATCGCGAGAAGTTGGTGGCAGATGGTTGGCAAATTTCTCATCTCTTCGACCCAAGATTGCTTCGACTTTTCTAAATTGGGCAGATTGAAAACCACTTGATGTAGACAAGTAATTTCGGAAGGAAAGAAATTGCAGAGGAGTCATGGTTTCTAAGATATCTACCTGGCTAACACAGGTCTTCATGATCGTGCGAATTCTTCCTAAGACCGCCAGAGCTCGATGGGTATCGCCTGCCTCTAACACTCTCTGGGCTTCAACAAATTCATGAATCAATTGCTTGAACCATAATTCGTAGGTTTGGTGAATGATGATAAATAACATTTCATCATGTTCGGGGCCTTC
>CAWULI010000036.1:0-8002 GCA_963923155.1 uncultured bacterium | reverse complement strand
TATTTCCGCAAAGATCGCAAGAATGAGATGGCAGAGGATATTGCTGAAGTTTATGAACTCTTCCCAAGATTAAAAGAGCGCGCTTCGCAAGCGGGCGGAACACTCTCTGGCGGCGAGCAACAGATGTTGGCAATTGGACGCGCGTTGATGTCACGGCCAAAGGTGCTACTTCTTGATGAGCCTTCGATGGGCCTTGCTCCGATGATGATCCAGAATATCTTTAACATCATCACGCGCATTAATAAAGAATTAGGTACGACGATTTTGCTTGTCGAGCAGAATGCACAGCAAGCGTTACAACGCGCACACCGTGCTTATGTCTTAGAAACTGGAAAGATTGTCAAAGAAGCGGTTGCGAAGGATCTATTGAATGATCCTGATGTCAAAGCTGCTTATCTTGGTACCGGAGCTGGCGCTCACTAAGTTACTTTTAATCACTCAAAATCAAACAGGTAATTCGGGCGGTGCAGGTGCGCTGACCCGCATCATTTGTGATTTCGATGTTGTAACTACATAGCGTCTTTCCCAATGAGATCGCGGTCGCTACTGCAGTAACAATCCCCGAAGTTGCGGTTTTGTGGTGGGTAGCATTTATATCAATTCCGACAATGCGCTTAGATGGTCCAGCATGAAGCCAGGTGCCGATAGATCCGAGTGATTCCGCGAGCACAACATTGGCACCACCATGTAGGAAACCGAGAGGTTGGGTATTTCCTTCAACTGGCATAGTGCCAACTAGTCGCTGTGGAGTTGCTTCAATAATCTTGATTCCCATCTTCTTATCAAGTGCGGCTTGGCCGCGACCATTAAGTAACTCCATGAACTCGCTATTTTCCATAATCAAAAGGTAACACCTACTGGTAGTTAAGATGGCCATATGAGTCGCCCAAGCAAGAAACGCTTATTGCTTATAGATGGACACTCAATGGCGTACAGAGCATTCTATGCACTACCAGTTGATAGCTTCACTACCGCAACTGGTCAGCACACCAACGCGATCTATGGTTTTGCAAACATGTTGATGAGCCTTGTAAAAGAGGAGCAACCTACCCATATCGCAGTTGCGTTTGATGTCTCTAGAAAGACCTTTAGAACCGAGAAATTTCCGGAATATAAAGCGACCCGTAGTGCAACGCCGGATGAATTTCGCTCACAAATTCCATTACTGCATGAACTATTGAAAGCGATGCAGATAAAGGAATTTTCCTTAGAAGGTTTCGAAGCAGATGACCTTCTGGCAACAATCTCAAAGCGCGCGGTGAAAGATGGATTCGAAGTCTTCATCTGTACTGGCGATAGAGATAGTTTTCAGCTAGTTTCAGATGAGATTACCGTGCTCTATCCCAAAAAGGGGGTATCGGAGTTAGCTCGAATGACTCCGAGTGCGGTGAAAGAGAAATATGGATTAACGCCAACGCAGTATCACGATTTTGCTGCGCTTCGCGGAGATCCAAGCGATAATCTGCCATCGATTCCAGGTGTGGGCGAGAAGACCGCGGCTAAGTGGATTGTCGAATACGACAACCTGGCGAATTTGGTAGCCAAGGTAGATGAAGTTGGCGGCAAAGCCGGGGATTCGCTTCGCGCTCACCTAAATTCAGTTCTACTTAATCATGAGCTCACTCAATTGATCTCAGATGTTCCCATTGAATATAAATTGGATGATTTGAATTGGAGCGGTTATGACGCAACTGCGCTTCGCCAGATTTTCACCCAATTAGAGTTTCGATCATTACTTAATAAGTTACCTAGTCAAGTGACCGAGCCCGTCGCAGTCGATACCAACTTTGTAACACCCGAAGAGGTAAACCAGAAACTCGTCGGCTTTACGGGAACGATTGGTCTCCTCTTCGAATTATTAGATGAGCGGTTAAATTCCTACGCAGTAGCTCTCTCGCCATCAGAGGTTTACTTGGTGATGTCAGATGAGATCGGCGATTGGATCTCTGATCCTAAAATCTCCAAAATCTCTCATGACTACAAATCTCTGGCGCGAACTACGGACGTCAATGGAGTCATATTTGATACTGCACTTGCCAGTTATCTTGTGGATCCAGGCAATCGTTTAACTGAAGTCTCTGAGATATTAGAGCGGTGGGGGTTAGGTGATGCCTCTTTGTCTGCAAAGGCTGGCGCGCTCTTTGCGCTACGAGATAAATTGAGTGAGGCCTTAACCGAACGTGGCGCACTCAAACTTCTAACTGATTTGGAACTTCCGGTTTCGCAGGTGTTGGCCGAGATGGAGCGAATTGGTGTAGCGATCGATAAATCAGTGCTCAAGGCTCAAGGTGGAGATCTAGCAAAAGAGGTTGCAGCTCAGAGTAAGCGGGCATTCGAATCAGTGGGACATGAATTCAACGTCGCTTCGCCAAAGCAACTTCAAGTTGTCTTATTTGACGAATTGAAATTGCCTAAAACCAAGCGAATCAAGACGGGTTACACCACCGATGCTGAAAGTTTGCAATGGTTATTCGAGCAGACTGAACATCCAGTGCTCGATGCGCTCTTAAAGATCCGCGAAGCTAGCAAGCTGCAGAGTGTAGTTGAAGGTTTACTTGCAGAAATTAAAAACGATGGTCGCATACATACACATTTCCAACAAACTGTTGCCGCCACCGGTCGGCTATCTTCGACTGGACCAAATTTACAGAATATTCCGATACGAACTGATGCCGGCAAGAAGATCCGTGATGGCTTTGTCGCAGGTAAGGGTTTTGATGGCATTTTGACCGCTGATTACAGCCAGATAGAAATGCGCATATTGGCTCATTTGGCCGAAGATAAGAAATTATTAGAGGCTTTTGCGTCGGGTGAAGATTTGCACTCCACTGTCGCATCTTTGGTCTTTGGAGTTAAATCACATGAAGTTTCCGCCGATATGCGCCGTCAGATCAAGGCGATGTCCTACGGTCTGGCATATGGATTAACCGCCTTTGGTTTGTCGCAACAATTGGATATTAGCCCAAAGGATGCCGGCGAGTTAATGGAGCGATATTACTTGCGCTTCGGAGGTATCAGAGATTATCTAGCTACAGTAGTAGTCAAGGCAAAGCAGGATGGCTACACCGAAACTTTGCTTGGTAGACGTAGATATCTACCGGACTTGCAGAGCGAGAATAAATTCAAGCGCGAGATCGCAGAGCGAGCTGCGCTAAATGCGCCGATTCAAGGAACCGCTGCAGACATCATCAAACTGGCGATGATTCGAGTAGATAGCGCAATGAAGTCAGCCAAATTGCGTTCAAGAATGTTGCTACAGATCCATGATGAATTGCTCTTTGAATATGTGGATGAAGAACTAGAGGAGCTAATCGAATTGGTTAAGCGTGAGATGGGAAGTGCCTATCCATTAAAGGTGGCCCTCTCAGTAAATCTAGGTCACGGTAAAAGCTGGCACGCAGCCGAGCATTAACCTTCTAAAACTACGTCGGCGGCCTTGAATCTTGCTCTACCAAGATTTAGCGTTAGAAAACCAATCGCTAACATCAAGGTGGTTACTGCAAGACAAGTTTGAGGCGAGATTTCTTTTGCCACCCATCCACCAATTGCACTACCGAATGCAGCCATTGAACCTTCGACGGTCCATAACCAACCAAGAGATGCCGTGGCGCTACCTTTCGGTCTAACTGCATCCAGTACTTCGAAGTAAAAGACTTGTTGCGCTCCGCCGATCAATCCAAGAAAGGCACCGACAATTGCCAACGACCAATCCGGATATGTGAAGAAGAGAGGTAAAGAGCAAATAAACCAGATGGTGTAGGTTATTTGAAAAGTCCTAAATGCTGACCGACGCTTTTTAATCAACCCAGCGATTAGGCCGCCTACTACATTACAAAAACTCATAATTGAGATAAGCCAAGCGGTTCTATGCGGAACATGCTCTAATGTCGCAAAAGCTGGTACGCCAACATCGAAGAAACCCCAACCTAAACCTATAAATGCGCCTTCGATCATTAAAAGTCTCATGGCCGGAACGTGCCAGAGTCGTCCTTGTTCAGGATCTTTCTTCTCCGTGTACCAATTTCGATGATTGATAGTTATCTCAAGTGAGATGCCACCAATAATCATTAACATCGAGCAGATACCTAGAGCGTAGCCTGGATGATTAGAAAGAGATATTAATGTCGCAAGCGCTGGTCCGATGATTCCGGTACCGCTCATAATCGCAGTATCTAGGCCATATGCAGTTCGTAATTGATCTTCACTAACAATCTGTTTCCAAAGTGGTCGTACTGAGAGATTTATTGGTGGTGCAGTTATTCCCAGTAGAAAAGACCAAAGTAATATTTCATGCTTGCTAACTGCCAAATTCAAAATCAGAATGCCCAAGGCATATCCGGGAACTAAGATTCGAATCGGCCATTTTTGACCGTACTTATCAATGACATTTCCACGTAATCCAGCGGTTAGTGATCCCGCTAATCCGTTCAAACCAAGTGCTAGGCCTGCAAGTGGAATTGAATCCAATGTGCGTTCGGTCTTGAAGAAAATCGCCAACCCGATCATTGAATAGGCCATACGGGCCGGGGTCGCCGCAAGAAAAAGTCGACGGGCCATCGAATTCTTCAATAATTGTAGATATTGCTTCATTTCTAGCGGTAAATCTACCTATAAAACATCATGGTACGTGCCAATCACCATCGATTTGCTCTATATAAGAGGTGATAAGTAGTCTTGCCCTTTGCAAGTTGAGTGTTAAATCCATTAGCGCCCATTCCTACTACTAAACCCATCCCTACGGAGTATCTTGACTACAGCAAATAGCACCAATCGTCCAACAATTGCAATCAACGACATTGGTTCAGCAGAAGATTTTCTAGCCGCAATCGAAGGCACAATCCGAAATTTCAATGACGGCGATCTAGTTTCTGGCGTTATCGTCCAAGTAGATCGTGACGAAGTCCTAGTAGACGTCGGATATAAGACAGAAGGCGTTATCCCATCTCGCGAACTATCGATTCGCAATGATGTGGACCCAAGTGAATTGGTCAAGGTAGGCGAGAGCATTGAAGCCTTGGTTCTTCAGAAAGAAGATAAAGAAGGACGTTTGATCCTCTCCAAGAAGCGTGCTCAATATGAAAAGGCATGGGGCGAAATCGAAGGCAAGAAGGAGCGCGACGAAGTCGTAACCGGAACTGTCATCGAAGTAGTAAAGGGTGGCCTGATCGTTGATATCGGATTACGCGGATTCCTTCCAGCATCTCTCGTTGAGATGCGTCGCGTACGTGATCTATCACCGTATATCGGCAAGACTGTCGAAGCTCGCATCATCGAATTAGATAAGAATCGCAATAACGTAGTTCTTTCACGTCGCGCATATTTAGAGCAGACACAATCAGAATCACGTACCACTTTCTTAAATCAATTACAGAAGGGCCAGGTTCGTACCGGCGTAATCTCATCTATCGTTAACTTCGGCGCATTCGTCGATCTTGGTGGCGTTGATGGATTAGTCCACGTCTCAGAGCTCTCATGGAAGCACATCGATCACCCATCAGAGGTAGTCGAAGTCGGCGATGAGGTAACCGTAGAAGTTCTCGAAGTTGATTTCGAGCGCGAGCGAGTATCACTCTCGCTCAAGGCGACCCAAGAAGATCCATGGCAAGCATTTGCACGTACTCACACAATTAACACCGTAGTGCCAGGTGTAGTTACCAAGTTGGTGCCATTCGGTGCATTCATTCGAGTACACGAAGGAATCGAAGGTTTGGTTCACATCTCAGAGTTGGCAGAACGCCACGTAGAGATTCCAGAGCAGGTAGTTCAAGTTGGCGATGAACTATTCGTAAAGATCATCGATATCGACTTAGAACGTCGTCGCATCTCATTGTCACTAAAGCAAGCTAATGAAGGCGCTGAGATCGAAGTTGAAGCATTCGATCCAACTCAATACGGAATGCCTGCTCGTTACGATGCCGAAGGAAACTTCATCTACCCAGAAGGTTTCGATTCCGAGGCCCAAGAGTGGAAGCCAGGCTTCGAATCACAGCGCGAAGAGTGGGAGCGTCAATACGCCGAAGCTCAATCACGTTTCATGGCTCACAAGAAGCAGAAGGAAGCTGCCAAGGCAGCAGAAGCCGCGGCTACCCCTGCTGAATAATTTAATTATGTTAAAGGACCCCGTGAATAATTCGCGGGGTTTTTTAATTTAGATAGGTTTAACTTATGAAGGTAGTGGCACTAACAGGTGGCATCGGTAGCGGTAAATCGCTGGTCGCCAACTACTTCTTCACCTTAGGCGCGGAAGTTTTGGATGCAGATCAAATATCACGGCAAGTTATCGAACGTGGCACCCCTGGATTCGATGAGGTAGTAGCTACTTTCGGTGATTCAGTACTAAAAGATGGAGAGATAAATCGACGCGCGCTTGGCGAGATCATCTTTGCTGATCCAGAGAAACGAAAAGCTCTTGAAGCGATTATCCATCCCAAAGTACAACAAGCTTTGGCGACTGCGCGAAAAGCACTTGGTGAAAATGAGATTTTAATCTACGAAATCCCGCTACTTGTCGAAACCGGAGCCGCTGATCGTTTTGATCAAGTTATCACGGTAGAAGCCCCACTAGAAGCTCGGATAGAAAGATTGAAGAAGCGCGGTTTACATCAAAGCGAAATTGAGAAACGTATTGCAAGTCAAGCTACACCTGAGCAACGTATTTCAGTTGCAAACACAGTCATTAACAATGATGGGGATGAAGAGGAATTGCTCAGAAAAGTCGAGGCGATCTGGGAAGAGCTAAATGCGCCCAGTAAGTGACTTACAAAGACGCGTTGCGCCTTTTCAGGTAATTTCTGATTACCAACCCGCAGGTGATCAACCAGAGGCCATTGAGGAATTAGTCCGTCGGATAAATGCGGGCGAACAAGATGTAGTTCTCCTTGGCGCTACTGGTACCGGTAAATCTGCAACCACAGCTTGGATGATCGAACGTTTACAACGTCCAACCTTGGTCCTGGTTCACAATAAGACTCTGGCTGCGCAATTGGCCAACGAATTCCGTGAACTTCTTCCCAATAATGCGGTGGAATATTTTGTTAGTTATTACGACTACTACCAACCTGAAGCATATGTTCCGCAGACCGATACCTTTATTGAAAAGGATTCCAGCGTTAATGCCGAAGTTGAACGCTTGCGCCACTCCGCTACGAATTCGCTATTAACCAGACGAGATGTAATTGTGGTTGCTACGGTCTCTTGTATTTATGGACTCGGAACCCCGCAAGAGTATGTGGATCGGATGGTCCGTTTAAGAGTCGGTGAAGAGATCGAAAGAAATACGCTCTTACGAAGATTCGTTGATATTCAATACAAACGCAATGATCTCGCCTTCGAACGCGGCACTTTCCGAGTTCGTGGCGATACTATTGAGATCATCCCGATGTACGAAGAGTTGGCTATTCGGATAGAGATGTTTGGCGATGAGATCGAACGTATTACAACTTTGCATCCGCTAACCGGCGAGATCGTTCGGGATGAAGAAGAGATGTATATCTTTCCGGCCACTCACTATGCGGCTGGACCAGAAACAATGAAGCGCGCACTTGCTGAGATCGAAGCCGATATGGAGATGCAGGTCGCAAAATTCGAAAAGCAGAATAAGTTGCTGGAAGCGCAAAGACTTCGTATGCGAACTACCTTCGACATGGAGATGATGCAGCAATTGGGATTCTGTAGCGGCATCGAGAATTACTCGCGTTATCTAGATGATCGTGAACCGGGAAGTGCACCTAACTGCCTTCTCGATTATTTCCCAGAGGATTTTCTAGTTGTGATCGATGAGAGCCACGTAACCGTTCCGCAAATCGGTGCGATGTATGAAGGCGATGCCTCTCGAAAGAGAACTTTGGTCGAACATGGTTTTAGGTTACCTAGCGCCCTAGATAATCGACCTTTGAAATTCGATGAGTTCTTAGAACGCGTCGGTCAGAAGGTCTATCTCTCTGCAACGCCTGGCAAATATGAACTTGAGAAATCAGGTGGCCAAGTAGTCGAGCAGGTGATT
>CAWULI010000035.1:0-8275 GCA_963923155.1 uncultured bacterium | reverse complement strand
TCCCATTGATGACACCACGCGGAACTTTCGTAATCAACGGAACCGAGCGCGTTGTCGTTTCACAATTAGTACGTTCACCTGGTGTCTATTTCGAGCGCGCAATCGAAAAGGGATCAGATAAAGATGTATTTACTGCCAAGATCATCCCTTCACGTGGTGCTTGGCTCGAATTCGAAGTCGACAAGAAAGATCAAGTTGGCGTTCGTATCGATCGTAAGCGTAAGCAATCAGTAACCATCTTCTTGAAGGCGCTCGGTTGGACCGAAGAACAAATCGTCGAGAACTTCGGTGATTACGATTCAATTCGCCAGACTCTTGAGAAAGATAACGTAAAGACCCAAGACGATGCGTTGCTAGATATCTATCGCAAGCTTCGCCCGGGCGAACCGCCAACAAAGGAAGCGGCACAGAACTTAATCGAGAACTACTACTTCAATCCAAAGCGTTATGACTTGGCCAAGGTCGGACGCTTCAAGATCAATAAGAAGCTAGGTCTCGAGCAAGAATTAGCGGCTAATTTGCTAACTATTCAGGACATCGTGGCCACCCTTAAGTATTTAGTGGCGCTACACCGCGGTGATCTAGTAATGGATTACGGCAAGGAAGTTCGCGTCGAGCCAGACGATATCGATCACTTCGGTAACCGTCGTCTACGCACCGTCGGCGAATTGATCCAGAACCAAGTTCGTACCGGTCTATCCCGTATGGAGCGCGTCGTTCGCGAACGTATGACTACTCAAGATGTCGAAGCAATCACTCCGCAAACATTGATCAACATCCGTCCGGTTGTGGCATCGATCAAGGAGTTCTTCGGAACATCTCAGTTGTCACAGTTCATGGATCAGACCAATCCACTTTCTGGTCTAACACATAAGCGTCGTCTATCTGCGCTTGGACCTGGCGGTCTCTCACGTGATCGTGCGGGCTTCGAAGTTCGTGACGTACACCCATCTCACTATGGACGTATGTGTCCGATCGAAACTCCAGAAGGTCCAAATATCGGTTTGATCGGTGGACTTGCAACTTATGCACGTGTAACTGCATTTGGATTTATCGAAACTCCATATCGCAAGGTTGTAAACGGCAAGGTAAGCGACAAGGTCGATTACTTAACTGCAGATGAAGAAGACGAACACGTTATCGCTCAGGCAAATGCACCGCTTAATGCAGATGGTTCATTCGCCGAAGCTCGTGTTCTAGTTCGTCGTCGCGGTGGCGAGGTCGAATACATTCCTGCTGACGAAGTTGATTACATGGACGTCTCTCCACGTCAGATGGTTTCGGTTGCAACTGCGATGATTCCATTCTTGGAGCACGATGATGCTAACCGCGCATTGATGGGTTCAAACATGATGCGCCAGGCAGTCCCATTGATCCGTCCAGAGTCTCCATTAGTCGGAACTGGCATGGAATGGCGTAACGCAATCGATGCTGGCGATGTCATCATGGCAAAGAACGCTGGCGTCGTCACCGAAGTTTCTTCAGACGAAGTAATTGTGATGACCAACGATGGTGGTTACGACAACTATTCACTTTCTAAGTTCCGTCGCTCAAATCAGGGAACCTCTTACAACCAGCGCGTACAAGTTGCGCAAGGTCAGAAGATCGAAGTCGGAACTGTGATTGCCGATGGTCCATCTACTGATAAGGGCGAGATGGCGCTTGGTAAGAACTTACTTATCGCATTCATGTCATGGGAAGGCCATAACTATGAAGATGCGATCATCCTTTCACAGCGTCTTGTACAAGATGACGAATTAACTTCGATTCATATTGAAGAGTACGAAGTCGATGCTCGCGACACCAAACTTGGTGCCGAAGAGATCACTCGCGATATTCCAAATGTCTCCGAAGAAGTACTCGCAGATCTAGATGATCGCGGCATCATTCGCGTCGGTGCAGATGTAGTTCCTGGCGATATCTTGGTCGGTAAGGTCACTCCAAAGGGCGAGACCGAATTGACCCCAGAAGAGCGTTTGCTTCGTGCGATCTTCGGCGAAAAAGCGCGCGAAGTTCGCGATACCTCTCTTAAGGTGCCACACGGTGAATCTGGAAAGATCATCGGCGTTAAGGTCTTCGAATCCGAAGAGGGCGACGAACTTGGCGCTGGCGTTAATACTTTGGTTCGCGTTTATGTTGCACAGAAGCGCAAGATCCAAGTCGGTGACAAGTTAGCTGGTCGCCACGGTAATAAGGGTGTTATCGCAAAGATTCTTCCAATCGAAGATATGCCATTCCTTGAAGATGGAACTCCAATTGATGTGGTACTAAATCCACTTGGTGTACCTGGACGTATGAACGTAGGTCAGGTACTTGAAATGCATTTGGGTTGGGCGGCAAAGACAGGTTGGGATCTCTCAAATGTTGGCGAAGCTTGGACCAAGCATCTTGAAGAGATCGGTGCTGGAAAAGCAGAACCTGGAACCAATGTTGCAACACCAGTATTCGATGGCGCAAAAGAAGAGGAAGTTGCTGGTTTATTAGGTGCAACTCTTCCAAATCGCGATGGTCTGCAATTGATCGGTTCTTCCGGAAAGGCTCGTCTATTCGACGGCCGAAGCGGCGAACCATTCCCAACTCCAATCTCAGTTGGTTACATGTACATCTTGAAGTTGCACCACTTGGTCGATGACAAGATCCACGCACGTTCAACCGGTCCTTACTCAATGATTACGCAACAACCACTTGGTGGTAAGGCGCAATTCGGCGGTCAGCGTTTCGGTGAAATGGAAGTGTGGGCGCTCGAAGCTTATGGCGCGGCATATACCTTGCAGGAGTTGCTAACCATTAAGTCTGACGACGTATTGGGTCGCGTAAAGGTTTACGAAGCGATCGTTAAGGGCGAGAACATTCCAGAGCCAGGTATTCCTGAATCATTCAAGGTCTTGGTTAAGGAAATGCAATCGCTATGTCTAAATGTTGAAGTGCTTTCATCAGAAGGTGTCGCAATCGAAATGCGCGATACCGATGACGAAGTATTCCGAGCAGCAGAAGAGCTAGGTATCAACTTGTCACGAGTTGAGCCAAGCAGCGTAGAAGAGGTGTGAGATGTTAGATGTTAATTTCTTTGATGAACTACGTATTGGTCTAGCATCAGCAGATCACATCCGCGCATGGTCCTTCGGCGAAGTTAAGAAGCCAGAGACCATCAATTACCGCACATTAAAGCCGGAAAAGGATGGCCTCTTCGACGAGAAGATCTTCGGACCTACTCGTGACTGGGAGTGCTACTGCGGTAAGTACAAGCGTGTTCGATTCAAGGGCATCATCTGCGAACGTTGCGGTGTAGAAGTTACACGTGCAAAAGTGCGTCGCGAACGTATGGGCCATATCGAATTAGCGGCTCCAGTAACTCACATCTGGTACTTCAAGGGCGTTCCTTCACGTCTTGGTTATCTCTTGGATCTGGCACCAAAGGATCTCGAGAAGGTCATCTACTTCGCGGCATACATGATCACCGAAGTTGATACCGAAGCGCGCGAAGAAGATATGGCGCAGAACGAGAAGAAGTTGGCTAACGATCGTAAAAAGATCGAGACCAAGCGCGATGCAGATATCGATGCTCGCACCAAGAAACTCGAAGCAGATCTTGCAGAGCTCGAGGCAGAAGATGCCAAGAGCGATGTAAAGCGCAAGGTACGCGAATCTGCAGAGCGTGAATTAAAGACCATGCGCGAGAAGGCTGACAAAGAGTTGGCACGCCTTGAGGATGTATGGGCTCGCTTTAAGAATCTAAAGGTCCAAGATCTCGAAGGTGACGAATCACTTTATCGCGAGATGCGTGATCGCTATGGCATGTATTTCAAAGGCGACATGGGCGCATCAGCAATCAAGAAGCGCTTAGAAGACTTTGATCTAAAGGTCGAATACGACAAGTTAACTGAGATCGCCGAAACTGGTAAGGGTGCCAAGAAGACCCGCGCAATCAAGCGTTTAAAGGTCGTCAACTCATTCCTTAACACCAGCAACTCTCCAGCATCAATGGTGCTGGATTGCGTTCCAGTTATTCCACCAGATCTTCGCCCGATGGTTCAGTTAGATGGTGGTCGCTTTGCGACTAGCGATCTAAACGATCTCTATCGCCGCGTTATCAACCGTAACAATCGTTTGAAGCGACTTGCTGATCTTGGTGCACCTGAGATCATCGTTAACAACGAAAAGCGTATGTTGCAGGAAGCAGTGGACTCATTGTTCGACAACGGTCGTCGTGGTCGTCCAGTTACCGGCCCTGGAAATCGTGCACTTAAATCACTATCTGACATGCTTAAAGGTAAGCAGGGACGTTTCCGTCAGAACTTGCTCGGTAAGCGCGTTGATTACTCAGGTCGTTCAGTAATCGTTGCAGGTCCGCAACTTAAGTTGCATCAGTGCGGTCTACCAAAGCAGATGGCGCTCGAACTCTTCAAGCCATTCGTAATGAAGCGCTTAGTTGATCTTAATCATGCACAGAACATCAAGAGCGCAAAGCGCATGGTCGAACGCGCTCGTCCAGTTGTTTGGGATGTTCTAGAAGAGGTAATCGCTGAGCATCCAGTGCTACTAAACCGTGCACCAACCTTGCACCGTTTAGGTATCCAAGCATTCGAACCACAGTTGGTCGAAGGTAAGGCGATCCATCTGCATCCATTGGTATGTACTGCGTTTAACGCAGACTTCGATGGTGACCAGATGGCGGTGCACTTACCACTTTCAGCTGAAGCACAAGCAGAAGCTCGTATCTTGATGTTGTCATCTAACAACATCTTGTCTCCTGCACATGGTCGCCCACTTGCGATTCCGACTCAGGACATGGTCCTTGGTCTTTACTACTTAACTCAGGTTCGCGAAGGTGGACTCGGAGAAGGTCGTGCATTCACATCAGTCGCTGAAGGTTTGATGGCGCTTGATCAAGGCACACTTGCAGTCCAATCACCAATCAAGATCCGTATAAATGGTGAGACCAAAGAGACCACGTTAGGTCGCGCAGTATTCAATGAGGCGCTACCTGCTGATTTCCCATTCGTAGATACTGATGTAACCAAGAAGCAATTGGTATTGATCGTTGATCGTTTGGCTGAGTTCTATCCAAAGGTCGTAGTAGCAGCAACGCTTGATTCGCTTAAGGAACTTGGTTTCCGTTGGGCAACTCGCGCAGGCGCAACTATCGGTATCGAGGATGTCGTAGTTCCTGCTCGCAAGAAAGAGATCTTGGAAAGCTACGAAACCAAGGCCGACAAAGTTCAATCGCAGTACGAGAAGGGCTTGATCACTGATGACGAACGCCGTCAGGAATTGATCGAGATCTGGACCCAAGCAACCGCTGAAGTTGGTAAGGAGATGGAAGATAACTTCCCTCGCGTCAACCCAGTTTGGATGATGGTTCACTCTGGCGCTCGCGGTAACTTGATGCAGATCCGTCAGATCGCAGGTATGCGTGGTCTGGTGGCAAACCCAAAGGGCGAAATTATTCCTCGTCCGATCAAGTCGAACTTCCGCGAAGGTCTATCTGTTCTCGAGTACTTCATCTCGACTCACGGTGCGCGTAAGGGTCTTGCAGATACCGCGCTTCGTACCGCTGACTCGGGTTATCTAACTCGTCGTCTCTGCGACGTGGCACAAGATGTGATCATTCGCGAAGCAGATTGCGGAACTGATCGTGGCTTGATGTTGCCGATTGCTACCAAGCAATCAGGTGCATTGGTAAAGCATGATCATGTCGAAACATCAATCTACGGTCGCACACTCGCTGAAGATGTAACTGTTGATGGCAAGGTTCTTGCTGCAGCTGGTTCTGATCTCGGTGATCGCGTAATCGATGAATTGATCGCCGCTGGTGTATCCGAAGTTAAGGTTCGCTCAGTTCTAACATGCGATAGCAAGGTTGGACAGTGTGGTGCTTGCTACGGACGTTCACTTGCTGCTGGAAAGCGTGTAGATATCGGCGAAGCAGTCGGAATCATCGCAGCGCAATCAATCGGTGAGCCTGGTACTCAGTTGACAATGCGTACCTTCCACACCGGAGGTGTTGCAGGTGATGACATCACTCATGGTCTTCCTCGTGTACAAGAACTATTCGAAGCACGTACTCCAAAGGGCGTTGCTCCGATCGCTGAAACTGCAGGCGTGGTCTCATTCCGCGAAGATGCAAAGGGTAAGAAGATTGTGGTTACCCCAGCAGATGGTGGAGAAGAGGTTGCCTATCCAATTACTCGTCGCCAGAAGTTACTCGTCGAAGAGGGACAGAAGGTCGAAGTTGGTCAGCAGATGGTTGTTGGTGCAATCGATCCAAAGCAAGTACTTCGTATTCTCGGACCGCGTGCAACTCAAGTTCACTTGGTAAATGAGATCCAAGAGGTTTACCGCTCACAGGGTGTAGGTATTCACGATAAGCACATCGAAGTAATCGTTCGTCAGATGTTAAAGCGCATTACTGTGCTTGAAGCAGGCGATACTGATCTACTTCCTGGCGAACTCGTCGAACGCGCTCGCTTTGAAGCAGAGAACCGTCGCGTAGTCACAACTGGTGGCAAAGCTGCATCTGGTCGCCCAGAGTTGATGGGTATTACCAAGGCATCACTTGCAACAGAGTCATGGCTATCGGCCGCTTCCTTCCAGGAAACCACTCGCGTCTTAACTGATGCAGCGCTATCTGAGAAGAGCGATCCGCTACTTGGTCTTAAGGAGAACGTGATCATCGGTAAGTTGATTCCAGCCGGAACTGGTTTGGCTCGCTACCGCAATGTTCGCGTCGAACCTACTGAAGAGGCAAAAGCCGCGGTTTACGCCGCTTATGACGAGTACGACTTCACACCATTTGACTCATCAGGATCAGGTGAGGCAGTCCGCTTAGATGATTTAGATATTCGCTAAATCACATATTTAGCAAAAGAGCCGCCGAAAGGCGGCTCTTTTGGCTTTTAGCTCACATTAAGTTGTTGTGATGTGTTAGATATCTTAGTAGGTGCTACCACTCGTATTTTTTCGATATTTAATTTCCATCGGTGAAACTATTCATTCGTAACAACGCAGTTACTAATGGAGAGATGGAAACTGATGAAAAATAAATATAAAGTCGCGACGGCCTTAGCCGTAGCTGGATTAATTTTAGGCAATTTAACCGCTGCAAATGCAGCAACAAAAACAATCACCTGTTACAAGGGGTCTACTAAAAAGTTAGTAACGGGAACCAAGTGTCCAGCTGGTTACACCACAACCGCACCAAAAGCTAGCGCACCTGCTACAGCTAAAGGCGGCTCGGTCGTAATCAATGCAACTTACAGCGGCACAATAAATATGTTGTGGGCAGCAGGAAACAAGGTCACGGTAACTGGATTATCCGCAAAGGGAAGTGGCAACACTGCCGGATTGGATTTGCTAAGTGCAACTGGTAATGCAGATGCCAGCGCAGTTTCTTCTGATAACACCTGTACCTCTAACATTGATGCAACCGGAACTTTTGGAACCGGCGCTGATACTTTGAAAGTCAAATTCGGTGCAGGCGTCGAGATGTGTGCTAGTGGCGCTTCTGAGGATCCACCATTCAATATTCAGGTAAAGAGCAGTCCGCTAGTGATCGTCAGCGGTACTGGAAAGTTTGCCGGTGCTACCAGCAAAGACTTAACACTTTCAGGAAGTTTCGTAGTCAATACCTACACAAAGAATGCAAAAGATTCCAGTGCAGTGACTTTGAAACTTACCGGAACAGTGACAACAAAGTAAGAGAGATTTAAGAGCAAAAAACGTAGAACCAGTAAGAGAATTGGTAAAACTAAAAGGAGTTAGAAAATGAGGAAATTGGTAGCAAGCGTTGCAGTAGCAGCCTTTGCGGTATTTGGAATGGCATCTGCGAATGCAGATGCTCCGACATTGACATTATCTGGTGGTTCTGCAGTCTTCGGACTCGACCCTGCAATCATCACTGCAACCGCGTCAGTACCTGGAACGGTTGCATTCTCCGCCGGTGGAAAGGTAATTAATGGATGCGAAGCAGTTGCAACGACTACCGTTTCACCATTTGTGGCTAAGTGCTCTTGGGTTCCATCGGCCGCTGGCGCTGCTGCACTAACCGGCTCTTTGACACCATCTGATACCTCTTTAGCCAAAGTAGATTCAGCAACGCTAAATGTGAAAGTAGGAGTGCCGGTACAAGGCGTGATCTCACCTATTCATATCTATGTTGATACGGTTCTAGCTTCAGGAACTACCGGTGCATTAGCGCCACGTTTTGGTGTTTCTTGTGCAGTAACTTCTGAGTACATCTTGGGACAGAGCATCGTCTTCCGCGTTTATGCCAATA
>CAWULI010000034.1:0-8552 GCA_963923155.1 uncultured bacterium | reverse complement strand
GAGGCCAAGTAAATACCGGTGTTGATGCTCTCTGATTCAGCGCCACTTGTGGAAATCTCTGTGATAACCACGGAAACCGTCATTCCCATGCCACAAAGTAGGCCAACGCCGATCATCTCTCTTCGAGTCACAAGCCAAGCCACGACCGAGATACCGACAACTTTTCCTACGATCCTGGCTATTAAATAGGCGCTAACCGTGCCATTGAAAGAAAAGCTAGTCGGAAAATGCGAAATTATTACCGCTGGCGTCACAATAAAAAATGACCAGGGAGTTAGGTATTTAATAACCAATTCTCGTTTTGGAAGTAATGCACCAACGATTGCTGCAATTATGGTCGAAGCAGAGGTGGCTAGATTTAACTTGCCACTATAGAAAATTCCAATGGCTATTAAGGAAAGAAAATCATCGGCGACTGCCAAGGCCAGAATAAATAGCCTAAGTTTTACATCAACTCTTTTTCCTAGAATCGCGATCACTGCAAGCGCAAGAGTGATATCGGTGGGCATAACTGCGCCCCAAGCTTGCGAATCTGGTTGCAGTAATCGAAAAATAATTGCTGGCAAGACCATGCCACCAAGTGCGGCCAATAGTGGCGCGATTAATTCGCGCTTGTGCTCTAACTCTTTGCGGATCTCGGCCCCAACTAATATGAAGAATGAAGCGATCAAGAGTTCCATTAAATGCATGGATAAAGATTAGTTGATGGTGCGGGAGGTGGGACTTGAACCCACACGCCGTAAGGCACAGGTTCCTAAGACCTGCGTGTCTGCCGTTTCACCACTCCCGCATCTGTCCTTAAGGACAAGTTCCGTGGTTTGTATTGGAACGGGAGAAGGTTAGTTATAGATTACCGATATTCAAAATTCAGAAGGTTTTAGAAGGGAAAAATATGTCATACACGCCTACGCCAGCAGATAAATTCACTTTCGGTCTTTGGACTGTTGGCTGGCAAGCACGTGATCCATTCGGAGATCCAACACGTGATGCGCTTGATCCGGTTCGCACAGTTAACGAACTTGCAAAGCGTGGTGCGTATGGCGTGACCTTTCATGATGATGACTTGATTCCATTTGGATCCGATGATGTCAATCGTCGTGCACATATAGATAGATTTAAGAAAGCTCTTACAGAAACCGGTATGAAAGTACCGATGGCGACAACTAATTTATTTTCACATCCAGTATTTAAAGATGGCGCATTTACCTCAAACGATAAAGATATCCGTCGCTTTGCCATTCGAAAGGTTATGAAAAATATCGAATTGGCCGTTGAATTGGGAGCGAAAATCTACGTCTGCTGGGGCGGACGCGAAGGTGCGGAATCTGAGAGTTCCAAAGATGCATATGTAGCGCTAGAGCGTTATCGCGAGGCATTTAATGTGCTTGGAGAATTTGTTTTGGATAATAAATATGACATTAAGTTTGCAATGGAACCAAAACCAAATGAACCGCGTGGCGACATCTTCCTGCCGACCATTGGCCACGCGCTGGCATTTATCAACTCATTAGATCATCCAGAATTGGTAGGACTAAACCCCGAAGTTGGCCACGAACAGATGGCTAACCTAAATTTTGTTCACGGAATCGCGCAGGCTCTTTTCCATAAGAAGTTATTCCATATCGATCTAAATGGTCAGCGTGGTCCTAAGTACGATCAAGATTTTGTATTTGGCCATGGTGATCTAAAGAACGCCTTTTTCTTAGTTGATCTACTAGAGCGTTACAACTATGACGGCATGCGCCACTTCGATTACAAGCCAGTTAGGACCGAGAACGACAACGGAGTTTGGGAATCAGCCTCTGCCAACATGCGTATGTACTTGATACTCAAGGAGCGCGCTGCGGCATTCCGTAAGGATCCAAGAGTTATTCAAGCAATGAAGAATTCAAATATCCCTGGCTTAACTGAATCCACTATGAATTCAGGGGAAAGTTGGCGCGATCTTGCGAAAGATAACTTCGATGTAGATGCTGCCGGTAAGCGCGGATACAACTACGAAGCTTTAGATCAATTAGCTATGGAACACCTGATGGGTGTAAAGGCTAATTAGATCTAATTAGAAGCTGCACCTCGTCTTGAGATTGCATCCACACCGGCAGAGATTAATAGCACTATTCCGGTAACAATGAATTTGATGCCGGCAGCGTAGCCAAGTAATCCCATGCCATTATCGATTACCGCTACTACTAATCCGCCTAGCACAGCATCGCGCATCTTTCCTTTGCCACCAAATAGTGAGGTGCCACCAATAACTGCAGCGCCCACTGCGTAAAGCAGTGTGGAAGATCCACCGGTAGTTGGCGAAATTGAATTCTGGCGTGACGCAAAGAGCATGCCGGCAATTGCAGCAAAAGATGAGCAAATCACGAAAGCGCTAGTTCGGATGTTCTTAACATTTATACCCGAACGTCGCGCTGCTTCAGCATTGCCACCGACTGCATAGATATGACGACCATATGCGGTTCTACCCAAGACAAATGTTCCCGCAACTAATAAGAAGAGAATTACTGGCACTACATAAGGAGTGCCTTTGAGGCTAACCAAATCTGGATTATTTGAACGCTCTTTATTGAGTACATAAACAGCCAAAGCGCCAATTACTAGAAGCGATGCGGTTTTGATTACCCACAATTTCTTCAACTCAGATTTAAGTCCAGCTTTACGTCTGGAATTGATACGGGCCAATCCAATTAACACATAAATAACCGAGACCACTAAGAAGAATATCCATGAAAGTGATGGCGAGAGATTGTTGTTCTGGACTGCCAAAATATTCTTATTATCTATTCGAATTGTGCCACCTTCGCCAGCTAATAGCAGGAGCAACCCTTGGAAACCCAAGAAAGATGCCAGTGTTACCACGAAAGATGGAATGCCAAGTTTTGATACTAAATTACCAATAATAAATCCAAGTAGTGCACCTACGACAATGCTGATCAATAACGCTAACCACCAGGCGTATCCATGATTGGTAATCAGGATTACCAATACTGCTCCGCAAACACCTGATGCATAACCTGCGGATAGATCGATTTCGCCGAGCAAAAGTACGAATACCAAACCCATTGCGATCACGGTGACCGAAGCGGCTTGGGTCAAGAGATTTGCAAAATTTCCAGGAGTTAAGAAGACATCGCTCATTGCACCAAAAACTACGCATAGCGCGATAAGTCCAAGCACACCTGGAAGAGCGCCCATATCTCCGGATTTGATACGCGCTAGATAATCGCGCCAAGCGCCTTTGAGAGTTCCCGCGGTTAGATCGACTTCGCTATTCATTTTAAGCAACCCCCGCAGCCTTACCAGTTGTAATTAATTGGACTACTTGTGCATGCGAGACTTCGCTCTTTTTAACTTGAGCTGCCATATTTCCAAGATATAGCGCAGAGATGTTGTCAGCGACTTGGAAGACGTCATTTAGATTATGCGAAATCAAGATGACGGCAAGTCCATTATCGGCTAATCGTCTGACTAGGTTTAAAACTTGTTCGGTCTGGGCCACGCCAAGCGCTGCGGTAGGTTCATCAAGAATAACTACTTTGCTATTCCAGAGCACCGCACGTGCGATTGCCACAGTTTGTCTTTGACCACCAGAGAGAGATGAAACGGTCTGACGAATTGATTTTACGGTACGAACACTCAAGCCATCTAAGGTCTTGCGTGCCAGAGATTCCATCTCTTCTTCGTTTAACGTAATTCCTTTTTTCTTTTCACGTCCCAAGAACATGTTGTGGACGATATCCAAGTTATCGCAGAGAGCGAGGTCTTGGTAAACGATCTCAATACCAAGAGCAGTGGCATCACGAGGGCCACCAACACTTACTTTGTTTCCTTCAAAGTGATAATCACCGCCATCAATCGAATAGATTCCTGCAATGCATTTAATCAAAGTGGATTTACCAGCGCCGTTATCACCAACTAGCGCAGTGACTTGTCCCGGATAAGCGTCAAAGTCGACGCCTTTTAAAACTTGTACCGGACCGAAAGATTTTTCTATTCCTCTTAAAGAGAGGATCGGCTCTGTCATCTAGTTTCTCTTTCTAAAAAGTCTTCAAATTGAGATTTTGGGCTAGTTATAGAAGTTAGGCCCGAGATTACTCCCGGGCCTAACCTTTTTCTACTTATTTATTCTTACTTTACGCCGTTTGCTGAGCAGAGCTTCTCAATGCCCTTGCAAACGTCTGCTGCCTTCTGGAAACCATCAGCAACAACAACCTTTACGTTGCTCTTGGTGATTCCTACTGGCTTCAATAGAACAGATGGAACCTTTACGGTGCCATTGTCAGTCGAACCATTGGTCTTTGCAGTCTTTCCGTTGATCAATGCAACAGCAAGATCAGCAGCACCTTGTGCTTCAGCCTTGATTGCCTTGTAAACGGTGTTTGACATATCGCCAGTCAAAACTGCACGAAGTCCATCAACAGATGCATCCTGGCCAGATACGCAGACCTTGCCATTTAGCTTGTTCTTCTTTAGAACTGCAATCGCTGCAAGTCCTAGACCTTCGTTAGCTGAAACAACTGCATCAAGCTTGCCGCCAGCCTTAGTTAGCTGCTGCTCGAAGATTGTTCCGCCCTTGACGTTATCCCAATCTGGAACTGATTGATCATCAACAAGTGTGCCGCCAGTGCTCTTAATGTATGCACCAACAACAGCTGAGTAACCTTGCTTGAATAGGGTTGCGTTGTTATCTGTTGGTGAACCATTTAGATATACGACGCGTGGCTTTGCTACTTTGTGAGCCTTCAAGCAGTTGACGATTCCTTGTCCTTGAAGAGTTCCAACAGCTACGTTATCGAATGATACGTAGTATGAAGCTGAACCCTTAAGTGTTAGACGATCGTAATCGATGGTCTTAACACCTTGCTTAGCAGCCTTATCTTGAACTGCCTTTGCAGAATCTGAATCTAGGTTTACCATGATTAGAACCTTGGCACCCTTGGTTAGCATCTGATCTGCGATAGTTGCGAATGCGGCCTTATCGCCATTTGCATTCTGAATATCGACAGTCACGCCTGCAGCCTTGAATGCTGCAGTCAAGAATGTGCGGTCTGCTGTCTCCCAACGTGCTGAAGAAGCAGCATCTGGAAGAATCACACCAACGAAGCCGGCAGCTGCCTTAGCTGAAGTTGCGACAAAACCAGTTAGAGCAATTGAAGCTGCTGAAACTGCAGCAACGATTGCTAAACGACGCTTTGACATTTAGTTACCTTTCGAAAGTTGATATGCAAGTAGGTCCTTTGACCTGAGGGGCTCACATATCGAGGTGGGGAAACCCTAAATGGAACATCGTGAAATGAGAACCCCTGTAACGCAATATTTACATAGCGAGATGGCAGCAGGGGTTTATGCGGGATTAAGTAGAATACGGAGGTGTCTAGCCCTCAATCCCAACTAACGGAGCAAATCCAGGGTGCGATTGAACAGGCTTTTGGGACTCAATATTCGGCCGAAATTCCCTTGGAGCGGCCGAAGAATCGAGATCACGGAGATTTCGCCACATCGGTGGCTTTGCAATTAGCCAAGCAGGTGGGACTTTCACCTCGCGAGGTTGCAGCGCAATTACAAGAGAAACTCTCGGTCTATCGCAACATCGCCAAAGTTGAGATCGCCGGTCCTGGCTTTATAAATTTCACTTTGAATCGTGCTAGCCAAGCAGAACTTGTAAAGACGATAAATGAATTGGGCCCCAATTACGGTAAGGGCCAATCTCTTGCTGGATTGAAATTTAATGTTGAATTCATCAGCGCTAATCCAACTGGTCCATTGCACCTTGGCCATACCCGTTGGGCAGCGGTCGGCGATGCGATTGGTCGAGTACTTGGTGCAGCTGGCGCAGAGGTGACCTCCGAGTTTTATATAAATGACCGGGGTGTACAGATGGATCTCTTTGGAGAATCAGTGCGTGCAGCAGCGCTTGGAAATCCGATCCCCGAAGATGGATACCAAGGCGATTACATCGCTGATATTGCTAAAGAATTGGTTGCAAGAAATCCAGAGATTATGAGATTACCGGAAGCGGAACAGAAAATTGAATTTCGTGAACTTGCATATAAGTTCCAATTAGAGCACCAACAAGATGTTCTAAAGACCTTTAACACCAAATTTGATGTTTGGTTCTCCGAGCGCTCGCTACATGAAAGTGGTGCCGTCGAACATGGTTTGGATGAATTAAAGAAGAAAGGACATGTCTTCGAATTCGAAGGTGCAACATGGTTACGTACCACTGATTTTGGTGATGACAAAGATCGCGTTTTAATCAAAGCAGATGGCAGTTATACCTATTTCACCTCTGATACCGCTTATTACATAAACAAACGCGAACGCGGTTATGATGTTTGTATCTATTTATTAGGAGCCGATCATCATGGATATGTGGGGCGCCTGAAAGCGGTCGCTGCGTGTAATAACGATGACCCAAGTAAGAATGTAGAAGTCTTGATTGGCCAATTGGTTAAGATCATGAAAAATGGTCAAGAGGTTAAGCTTTCAAAGCGCGCCGGCACCATTATCACCTTGGAAGATATCGTCGAAGAGGTGGGCGTAGATGCAGCGAGATACACATTAATTCGATATCCGACCGATTCACCGATGGTGATGGATGTTGAGGTGCTCAAATCCCGCACCAATGAGAATCCGGTTTATTACGTGCAATATGCCCATGCTCGTATTGCACAATTACTTAACAATGCAGCAGAACTCGGGATCAAAGTTGGTCAATTCGATACCTCAGCGTTGCTTCACGAGCGCGAAGTAGAACTTTTGGGAGCGCTATCTGAATATCCGATCGTTGTGGCAAGTGCCGCGGAGCTTCGCGAACCGCATCGAGTCGCAAGGTATTTAGAAGAATTGGCCGGTGTTTATCACCGTTTCTATGCAGATTGCCGAGTCTTGCCAATTGGAACTGAAGAGATCAATGAATTGCATCGCGCTCGCGTTAATTTGTGCGCAGCAACTCGCCAAGTATTAGACAATGGGCTCTCACTATTAGGCGTTAGCGCGCCGGAGCGGATGTAATGAGCGCTTGGTCATCGAACGCTAAGTTCGAGAATGGTCAGTTGGTAGTGGCCGGTATGGCTGCTACGGATTTAGCGCGCGAATTTGGCACCCCTTCGTTTATCTTGGACGAAGCAGATTTCAAATCTCGTGCGATCGCCTTTCGCGATGCCATGAATAACGCTTTCCCAACTGCACTTGTTTATTACGCATCGAAAGCGTTCACTTGCAAAGAGGTCCTTCGTTGGATCAGGGATCTAGGAATGGGTGTCGATGTCGCAACGGGTGGCGAGCTTGAAGTTGCGCTGGCCGTTGATTTTCCACCCGCCAAAATCCAAGTTCACGGTAATAATAAATCGATTGCCGAGATTGAACGCGCAGTAGAAGTCGGTGTCGGAAATATCGTCATCGATTCGATGTGGGAGATTTCGCGGATTGCAGCGGCAGCGAAGAAGTTTGGTAAGCAACAAGCCGTGATGGCTAGATTAAATCCTGGCGTGGAAGCACACACCATCGAAGCGATCGCAACGGCGCACGAGGATGTTAAGTTCGGTTTATCAATCGCTAGTGGAATGGCTTGGGAAGCGATCCAAGAGATCAGCAAATATCCAGAATTAGATTTCCGTGGTGTGCATGCACATATTGGTTCACAGATATTCGTGATGGACGGCCATCATCTTGCGATCGATCATCTGCTGGATTTCATGGCGCGCTATCGTGATGAATTTGGACGCGAACTACCTGATGTCGATTTTGGTGGTGGCTTCGGAATCGTTTACACAAAGGAAGATGCACCACTTGCGATCAGTGATGCGATCAATCAAATTAAAGAAGTAGTAGTCAAAGGATGTGCGGCGCGAAATCTAAAGGTGCCACACGTAGCTATCGAACCTGGCCGTGCGATTGTTGGTCCATCAATGTGCACGATATATGAAGTCGGAACCACGAAGCGAATTCAATTAGATGAAGGCACTCGTAATTACATCTCTGTAGATGGCGGCATGTCTGACAACATTCGCCCTGCGCTTTATGGCGCGCAATACGAAGCGCATTTAGCCAATCGCAAATCAACCGCCAACACTGAATTATCCAGAGTGGTCGGAAAGCATTGTGAAACTGGGGATATTTTGATCCGCGATATTCAATTGCCAAGCGATATCAATCCTGGTGACCTGTTGGCGATCCCAGCAACCGGCGCATATAACCGAAGCATGGCGAGCAATTACAACCATGTGCCGCGCCCACCAGTTATCGCAGTAAAAGATGGCAATGCCCGCGTGATCGTGCGCCGTGAGAGCTACCAAGATTTATTGAACCTCGACATTTGAGCTTGTGAAAGAATAACCAAGTGAAGACCATCAAAATCGGCATGCTGGGCTGTGGCGTCGTCGGCGGAGCGGTGGCAAAAGAGTTGGCCACAAATAGCGCAGACCTTGCCGCTCGCGCCGGCGCTAATTTGGAGTTGGTCAAAGTTGCGGTACGGAAGATCTCGAAACGCGATGGTGTTGCTGATTCGATACTGACCACTGATGCAAATTCAGTTGTGACTGATC
>CAWULI010000033.1:0-9263 GCA_963923155.1 uncultured bacterium | reverse complement strand
CACCGTCTTGGGGCTATCAAGTAACGGGTTTCTTTGCACCAACTTCGCGATTTGGTACGCCAGATGAATTTAAGTTTTTAGTCGACCAATTACATAAAGCTGGAATCGGAGTAATCCTGGATTGGGTACCAGCACACTTTCCAAAAGATGAATGGGCGCTTGCAAAATTTGATGGCACTGCGCTCTACGAACATGCGGACCCACGCCAAGGTGAGCACCCTGATTGGGGCACGCTGGTTTTTAACTTCGGTCGCCGCGAAGTCCGTAATTTCCTAGTTGCCAGCGCGCTCTATTGGTTAGAAGAGTTTCATATTGATGGGCTACGTGTTGATGCGGTGGCATCAATGCTCTATCTGGATTATTCGCGCAAAGAGGGTGAATGGATCCCCAATGCCTTTGGTGGGCGAGAAAATCTAGAGGCCGTTGAATTCTTAAAAGAGGCAACTTCTACTGCGTACAAAAGCCATCCTGGCATCATGATGATCGCTGAAGAATCCACCGCTTGGCCGGGTGTCACCAAAGATACCGGTATGGGTGGACTTGGATTTGGTTACAAATGGAATATGGGATGGATGCATGACACTTTGCAATACCTATCCCATGAACCAATTCATCGTATGCACCACCATAACGAGATTACATTTTCAATTCTTTATGCCTGGAGCGAGAACTTCATGTTGCCCCTTTCCCATGATGAAGTGGTACACGGCAAAGGCGCACTAGTTAATAAATTTCCAGGCGATCGTTGGCAGAAGTTGGCGCAATTACGTGCGCTCTATGGATACATGTGGTCACATCCTGGTAAGAAATTGCTATTCATGGGTTCGGAATTTGCGCAGAACGATGAATGGAACGCAACCGATGGTCTGCAGTGGTATCTAACTCAATTTGACGAACATAAAGGTGTGCAGAAAGTCGTGGCAGATATCAATCAGAAATATCGAACCACTGAATCGCTCTGGCAACGAGATAATTTTCCTAATGGATTCCAATGGCTGGTTGGAAACGATAGCGCTGCGAACATAATTGCATATGCTCGTTGGTCCGATGACGGAGGATTATTGGTATCTGTAACTAATTGGTCGCCAGTGCCACACGAAAATTATCGAATGTACTTTCCCAAGCAAGGCAAATATCGCGAAGTCTTAAATACCGATGATCTCAAATACGGTGGTTCTGGAGTTTCAAATTCCGAAGTGACCGTAGGTATAGATGATCACGGAACTTTCAGAGTTCCGCCAATGGCTACTATTTGGCTGGAGTTTGTTTAAAAACTCGCGCAAAGATTCCGACCGAGATAATCATCAAAGCTGGAAGTGTCAAAGCGACTTGTAGCCCTACCGCCTGAGCCAAAAAAGCCACAAACTGCTTCAAAATCCATGCCAAAGTGGCGTTTACGGCACTGATCTGACCGATCACGATGCTGGCCGGCAAATCAATCCTTGAATTAGCGATATTAATAAATGATGGACCGATATAAGAAGATCCAATTCCAGCTAATGAGAATGCAATCATCAACCCGATCAAACCGATGTAATTAACGCTCCAGATGCCGATAATAAATGAAACGCCAGCTACGAGACCACCGAATTTGACGAGGTTAGCGATTGCATAGCGTTTACGTAGTCTATTGATCGAGACTCGACCTATGATCATAAAGATGTTAAAGCACATGTATGGCAGAGGCGCCCAAGATTGAGAAATACCGCCAACTTCTTTGGTAAAGATAGTTGACCAATCCCCAATCGAGAATTCCAACATGATGCCAAAGATCAATCCGAAATTAATCAACCAATCAAAATTAAATTTTCTTAAATCCTGGTATATGGAGCGACTAACGCTCTCGTGACGATTAGCAGGTACCAGGGATTCGGTGCGCATATTGATTACGAAAACGGTCAGGGCCCAGACGATTAGATAAAGAACTGTGATATGAGTTTTTAAATCAACTCGACCAATCAAGAACATAGATAATGCTGTGGTGGCCAAAGCACCTGCGCTCCAATAACCTGCGGCGGAGACTACAAGATTCTTGCCACCGCGATCTTGATCAAAAAATGCTTGAGCGTTGTTAGCGATATGCAAAGTCGAGATGCCAAAACCAATTCCGATATTTAGCGCGATAAATAATTCATGATTCGTAACATGGACGATGGTCAAAAAATCTGCACAGAGGATGGTGATACCCAAGATCATGATCTTTCTAGCGCCGAAGTGATCGACTAAATGGCCAATAGTTAGTAGTGCAATCAATGAGCCAAATGAGCCCATGCTCATCATCGAGCCAAAGAGCCCGTTATTTACCGCTAAGTGGGCCTTAACTTCAGGAAATCTAGGTATCCAGGCCATGATGCCAAGGCCAAATAAAAAGAAGAGCAGCTTGGTAAGGGCTACATCGCGTTTAATCAAAATAGGGCACTCGCTAGATCTTTTCGGGCTTGGATCAATCGCGGATCTGCTGGATCAACCAACGAGAACAATGTTAATAGATGAGCTTTGGCCCGTTCGCGTTCAGTGTCATTGAGGCTTCGCACGCAATTTAGTAGCCGTGAAAATGCGCCATCGACTTGGCCATTGGCTACTTCGATATCCGAACATTGAATCTGTGCTTCTACATCTAATGGATAGGCATTGGCCTTTGCGATCACATCCGCAGGATTTAATTGTTGAGTCCGCTTTAGCAATTGCATTTGGGCTAAGCCTGACTTGGCCATCGCATCATTAGGTTTACGCGCCACTAATTTTCCATATGCTGCGATTGCACCATCAAGATCACCATTTTGAAGCGCAGTCATCGCCTCATCTTCTTCGGGTTCCGTGCGCTCTTCTGGAGCCGTACCAATTCCCTGCTCTGCACCGATTGCTAAGACCTTATCTATGACCATTCGTAATTGGTTTTCGGGATAAGCGCTCTCAAAAAGTGGCATCACTTGTTCTTTTACAATCGCGACCGCATATGGAACTACACGCGTCTGCAGCGCTTGGGCTACCTGCGGTTGTTTTTCGATTTCAACGGTAGCTAATTGCCACGAGCCATTGTCATCTTGGTTTAGTTTTGCCATCGATTTCAATACTGCGCGAGATTCGGGGAATCGAGTCGACCAGCAAACGATTATTACTGGCCTGGTGTTCGAAAGTGGCATCAACTCATTCGGAAGAGTTTCTACAGTTGCTTCGATGCCTACTTGGATATTCTCGTTGTCTATCGCAGACTCTGGCGTCGGCTTCTTTAAGGAACTTAAATCAAATGCCTTGCCGAAAGAACCAGCACCAAATGGAGTACTCATGACGCCTCTACTCCAGAGTCCATACGTAGCGGTAACACCTCGTCAATATAGGCCCTCGCAGCGGCTTCCAAACCAACATCGAAGCCAGCTTTTTCAGTCATATACCAACGATTTTCCAGGATCTCATGGAACATCTGCGCTTTCTCGACTCGCCCCTGTAACTCTTCCGGAACCATTGCCAAGATCGGATTGAATACAGAATCCATCCAACGTTTTGCCATCTCTTCTTTTGATCCGCGCTCTGTCTGTCTTGCATGCCAACGATCAAAAGAGGCCAAGATTCTCTTTGCCTGTAACTCTTGGGTATCCAAACCAAAGAGGCTCTTTATCTTTGCAGAGTGGTAACCGGCTGCAACTAATCTTGGTTGAAATGAGAGCATATGTGTCTCGTTATCAAGAGAGACTTGCACTTCTTCGACCGCAAAACCGAGATCATGTAATTGGCGCATCGCTCTTTCAACTGCATGTCGATCATTTGGGTCCAACTTCTGCGGATCTTTCAAGGTCGACCATAACCTGCGATATCTACGCTGCACCGCTTCGCTGGCGCGAATCGGATCCATGCCTGCATATAAAACTCCAGATAACTGCAAGTCTTCTAACTCTGCCGCCACGTTGAAAAAAGCAATTTCTAAATCATGCTCGCGTTGACCATCTGATAATTTACTTTGGAACTCTCCGGTTTCGGCGTCAACCAAATATGCGGCAAATCCATCTGCATCGCGTCGAAATAAGGTATTCGATAACGAGCAGTCACCCCACCAGAAACCTAATAAATGCAAACGCACTAGGAGATAAGCAAGTGCATTGGCCATATTGTTGATGTCATGCTCAGATACTGATTGCGAAAGCACGACTCGATATGGCAGAGAGAAAGGTAAGAATCTAGTTACGATGGCACTTGGAAGTTCATATCCTTGCGAATCGGTGCGCCCTTCGATTACTGCAACTGGTTCGACACTTGGTGCACCGAGTTGTCTTAGCTCGGTCAATGCCTTGTATTCGCGTTTAGCGAATTCGACTACCGTCTCTTTGACCGCATAGATCTCAGAATCTTGATCTGCCTCATCAGCACGTACCAAGCGGACAATGTGGCGTGAAATACCACGTTTCTCGGTTAGCGCAGGATCCTCAGGCCACTCCTCTAGGGGGCGCTCCCAAGATAAGCCGATCACTGCGCCGATCTCTTCTCCAAGACCTGTAATACGCAATGACATGGCCATATTCTAAGGACATGGCGATTACAAAGCGATTAGTGAAATCAAGGGCTAAGAGTGAGAAATCACCCGAGGATTTTGGAATTCCGGGTGCACCAATCGAGAAGAGTTCGCCATTTTATTTTGGATTTCTGGCAACTTCTGGTGCGCTTACAGCATTCGTATTACTTAAATCACTAGCAGCTGCAAGTCAGATCTTTGTATTACTAATCATCTCGATCTTCTTAGCGATGGGATTAAATCCTGCCGTCGAATTCTTTAGACGAAGAGGCCTAAGTCGTGGCTGGTCAGTCGCAACAATTCTCACTTTGGTTTTGATCTTTGTCACCGTGCTTGCAATATTGGTGATTCCGCCAGTGATTAGGCAAACTACAAATTTGATCGAGAGCGCACCAAGCTTGTTGGACAATCTAAAGAACAATAAGTTGATTGCAAATATAAATGATCATTACGGATTAGTGGATTCATTAACTGAAAAAATTAGTACTTTAACCAAGAACGGCACACTTTTGGTCTCTGCTTTCGGTGGCATCGTCGGAGTTGGCAAGACTTTTATCTCGGGAATCTTTACCTTCTTGACGATCTTGGTTCTGACCATGTATTTCACAATCTCGTTGCCGCAAGTTATTGAATACGGTATCAAATTGGCACCAGCATCACGTCGCCCAAGAATCAAAGCTTTAACCAATGGAATCGTGCAACGGATCGGTGCTTTCGTTGGCAGCCAAATCACTGTTGCATTTATCGCAGGCATCGTAATGGGGATAATCTGCGCGGTACTTCAATTGCCTTCGCCAATCGCGCTGGGTATGTTGGTTTTCATATGTGGCATGATCCCTTTAGTTGGCCATTTCATTGGTTCAGCGATCTTGACTGTAGTTGGGCTAACACAATCAGTCACTGATGGCCTTATTGTTTTGGTGGCTTATCTGATCTATCAGCAGATCGAGAATTACCTTTTGATGCCTAGAATCATGCATAAGACGCTATCGATTCCTGGATTGGTGACCATTGTTAGCGCACTTATTGGTGCTTCATTGCTGGGCTTGGTTGGCGGAATCTTGGCAGTTCCTATCGCAGCATCAATACTCTTGATCTTAGAAGAAGTTGTCTACCCCAAAGCGGATCAAAGTTAGATTAAGAGTTTAGATTTCAGCAGGAAGCGGGTATTTCTCAGGCGCTACGTGCTTAACAATCTCGTTGTGAACAAATTGCACAGAAGGCTCGCCTAACCAAAGGTGTTTCATTCCTTTGCCTTCGACAATATCTATTTGTGGGATTACCGCAAACTTCTCTCGCGCTGCTTGAGGTTTTAAATATTCATCATCTTCTGGAACAAGCGCGATAATTGGTCGACCATCTTCGGCCCAGAATTTTAATTCTGCTTCGGTGGTGTACATCAGGGGCGGGCTTAGCAAAATCAAACCCTTGATCCGTCTATCTTTCGCCCACTTCAATGAGATCTCGGTACCGAAAGACCAACCGACTACCCAGAGATTTTGCAAATTCAACTGATCCAAACAGAAAGCGACCATCGCTTCGACATCAAACTTTTCGCTCTTGGTTGCGCCATATTCCCCGGTGCTAGTGCCCTGCTCGCTACTTGTACCGCGAGTGTTAAAGCGAACAATTGTTAGATCCGCTAACGCTGGTAATCGATTGGCAGCTTTCTTATATACGTGAGAATCCATCATGCCACCACCCGTTGGATTTGGATGGCACATCAAGAGCGCACCTCGAGATGGGTTTAAAGGCTCTGCTACCTCGACAACTAGCTTCACTCCATCAGCAGTGTTCACCACATGAGCAGTGCGCTTGGAAGGTAAAACCGTGCTCGGGCGCAGTGTTTCTGGCATGAAACCATTCTAATCTTTTCTCATAACTGTCTATTCTTGCCCTATGACGAAATTTGCATCGCTAGATCCTCGTAATGGTGAGGTAATTGCAGAGCATGAGATTTTTACTAAAGAGGCAGTCGATGGCGCGGCAAAACTAGCCAAGCCCGCATTTCATACTTGGAGCGCGCTCTCATACAGCAAACGGAAACGAATTCTTTTGAAATGGAAGCAAGAGATCGCAAAACGTGGCGATGAATTCGCAGAGATAATCTCTAAAGAAACTGGCAAACCTTTAGGTGACGCCAAACTTGAAGTCTCAATCACGGTCTCCCATATCGGTTGGGCGGCCAAGAAGGCTGGTTTCTACTTAAAGGCACAACGTCGCCAACCAGGGCTATTGATGTTTAATATGGAAGCAACGGTGCAAAGAGTTCCGTTTGGCGTGGTCGGAATCATCGGTCCTTGGAATTATCCGATCTTCACGCCTATGGGTTCGATTGTTTACGCGCTTGCCGCAGGTAATTCGGTTATTTTTAAACCAAGTGAATTCACTCCAGGCGTTGGAAAATTGCTAGAAGAGAGCTTTGTGCAAGTTTGTGATATTCCAAATCTATTCAAGTGCATAACGGGACTTGGCGAGACCGGTCGCTTTCTTTGCGAAGCGCCCATTAATAAGTTGGCATTTACCGGCTCTACTCGCACCGCAAAATTAGTGGCAGAAAGTTGCGCCAAGAATATGGTTCCGGTGGTTCTGGAATGCGGCGGAAAGGATCCCGTGATCGTAGATAGCGATGCCAAAATAAAACTCGCGGCGGAATATGCGGTCTGGTCTGCCATGGCTAACGCTGGACAATCTTGTATCGGTGCCGAACGCGTATATGTTCATGAGAAAGTGGCTGATCGTTTCACAAAAGAGGTTTTAGAAATCGTGCGAAATCTTGAACCTGGCAAGAGTTATGGACCAGCCACAATGCCTAAGCAGTTAGAGGTCATCAAGCGCCATATCGAAGCTGCACAAAACGCCGGCGCTAAGATGCTTTTTGGTGATGCAAATTCGGTAAACGAGCGAATCGTTAATCCGGTAGTGATGGCTGATGTACCGGAGGATTGCAGCGCAATGACCGAGGAGACTTTTGGACCGACTCTTGCGATTAATAGAGTTGCAAACATGGACGAAGCAATCAAATTATCCAACGCTTCTGAATATGGATTAGGCGCTGCAGTGTTCTCTAAACATAATGGCTATACGATTGCAGATAAATTGGATTGTGGCGCAATAACAATCAATACGACTTTTACCTTTATGGCGGTACCTTCATTGCCATTCGGTGGCGTAAAAGATAGTGGTTATGGCCGTATCCATGGACCTGAGGGTTTGTTTGAGTTTACCTATGCCAGAAGTATCGTGAAGACGCGATTCGAGATTCCAATTAGGCCAACTTCTTTTAAGCGAACAGAATTTCAGGAACGGGTAATTACTATATTAAGTAAGTATTTCTCTTAGTACTTAGGCGCATTGCGAGTGCGCTGTACATTTGGTTTGCGGGTTGCCCGCTTATTCCAACAAGCTTTATGCCAATGACGCCTTGAATCTTCATCGCCTTCGATCCAAGCCACGATATGCGGTGTGGCCATCGGGATCATTTGATCGCAACCAGGACAACGATAAGGTTTATTCGAACTAGAACCTGTCAATTGACGAACAATATAAATTCCGTCGTGATGCTCTTCGATTGCTTGGTTTGAAGTCGCGGGATCACGCTCGTCACTTTTAGGCCGACGATTCTTAGGGTAATTTCTACGCGGACTCACTCGCCTATTTTCGCATTTTCTATGATGTTATGGCATCGTGGCGCTATGACCACAGTTCAACATGTGATCGAGGTCGAAGGGCTCACGAAGCAATATGGTGATCTAACTGCGGTAAATGGGGTCAATCTTGCTATTAAACAAGGTGAGATCTTCTCGCTACTTGGCCCAAATGGTGCCGGTAAGACCACAACCGTTGAGATTCTAGAAGGATTTCGTAAGCGTACTTACGGAAAGGTCTCAGTGCTCGGCGTCGATCCAAATCATGGCGATAGCACTTGGCGTAATCGAATTGGCATCGTTCATCAATCAAGTCAAGATGCCGGCGATTTAAGCGTTGTGGAAACAGTGCATCACTTCGCTAAGTATTATCAAAATCCGAAAGATGCCGATGAGGTGATCAATTCAGTCGGCTTAAATGACAAAAGAAATTCGTTGATTCGTAATTTGTCAGGTGGACAACGTCGACGATTAGATGTCGCACTTGGAATAATCGGAAATCCCGACCTGCTCTTCTTGGACGAACCAACCACCGGCTTTGACCCCGAAGCTAGAAGGCAATTCTGGGAACTTATTAATTCTTTAAAAAGCGCCGGCACCACAATTCTTCTAACCACGCACTACTTAGATGAAGCAGAGTTCTTGGCCGATCGAGTCGCAGTGATCAACCACGGCCAAATTATTGAAGTTGCTACGCCAACTACTTTAGGCAATCGACACAACTCGCTAGCGATAGTTCGCTGGCAAGGCGGAGAGGTGGAAACTGCAACACCTACTGAAGTGGTTAAGGATCTTGCTAATAAATACGGTGGCGAAGTTCCGGAGTTACAAGTAATCAGACCATCACTTGAGGATATTTACCTAAAGATGATCGGTGAGCTATGAACACGATCAAGTTAGGTCTTCACCGTGGATTACTTGAGATTAAACAATTCTCACGTCAACGTGAATCAGTTGTCTTCACCATATTCTTTCCATTAATTTTGATGGCGATCTTTGGTTCCGTCTTCAAAGACACCATCGCACCTGGCGTTAAGTTCAGTCAGTATTTCGTAGCAGGCATGATTGCATCAGGTATGGTCAATAGCGGATTTCAACAATTAGCAATCATG
>CAWULI010000032.1:0-9470 GCA_963923155.1 uncultured bacterium | reverse complement strand
CGTCTGTGAACTCTGAGCTCGAACCCCTTGACCTCGATGATCGATATGGTCGTAAAAAGGTAAACAGAACATGGTCGAGATCTTTGGTAATTGCGTTATTTATTGCATTAGTGGCATGGCTATTCTGGTCCGCTTCTTATCACTCGAATCCAACGGTTAGTTCGAATTTGATGTCTTTCAAAGCGGTCAATGAAAAATCCATGGGTATTAAATTTGAGATTACGCGACGAAATGGAGAGCAACCAATCACTTGTCGATTGACTGCGGTAGATATCGATAAATTCATCGTGGGTGAGATCCAATATCGGATTGCACCAGGCGCTAAGCATGAGGTCATCGAAACGCAGATTCCGACCAGGGCGCTATCTGTTTCTGCATCGGTCGCTCGCTGCGTAGTTTCTTCTTAAACAAATCTTTCTATAAACTCACGCGCTATGACCCAGACTTGGTTAACTCAAGAAGCTGCTGACCGATTGGCAGCAGAGCTTGCTGAACTTGAAGGTCCACGTCGAGCCGAAATCGTTAAGAAAATCGAAGCTGCGCGCGCCGAAGGTGACCTTAAAGAGAATGGTGGTTACCACGCTGCTCGCGAAGAGCAAGGTAAGAATGAAGCGCGCATCAAACAATTGAAACATATGCTTGAACACGCGATGATTGGAGCGCCGCCAGTCGGAGAGTCTGGTGTGGTTGGTCCCGGCATGATTGTTACTGTTGATTTTGCTGGCGATGAGATGAAATTCCTTTTAGGTTCACGTGAGATTTCTTCAGGTGACCTTGATGTGTACTCAGAGAAATCACCCCTTGGTAGCGCGGTAAATGGCAAGAAAGTAGGCGACACTGTGGCTTACACCGCACCAAATGGAAAAACTTTTCAAGTAGCAATTCTTGAAGCAGAACCTTTTGCTTAAATCGCGCACTTTCATGCGTGGTAATTAGTTTAAATTTCAATTACGCGTTAGCCTTGCCTTTATGTCTAAAGAAACTAATATGCAACATACACATAAAGAGATCATGGTCATTCTGGGTGGTTTGATGACCGGAATGCTCCTAGCGGCCCTTGATCAAACAATTGTCTCAACGGCGCTTCGAAATATCGTCGATGAGTTTCATGGATTGAACCATTACACCTGGGTTGTAACTGCATATTTGTTGACTTCGACCGCAGCCACTCCGCTTTACGGAAAAATCTCTGATCTATACGGTCGCAGAATCGTCTTCCAGTTTGCAACAGTTACCTTCTTGATTGGTTCTGCATTAGCCGGAGCTTCACAAAATATGGGTCAGCTGATTGCCACACGTGCACTTCAAGGTCTTGGCGCGGGTGGTTTAATGGCGCTGACCTTCGTAATCATCGGTGACATCGTCCCGCCGCGCGAACGCGGACGATATCAAGGCTACTTCGGAGCAGTTTGGGGGCTCTCTTCTGTTGCCGGCCCACTGCTAGGTGGATATTTCTCTGATCACGCGCAAATTCTTGGCGTTACTGGTTGGCGTTGGATCTTCTACATCAACCTTCCATTTGGTTTAGTTTCATTAGTTGTAACTTCAGCGGTCCTACATATTCCGAAAATCAAACGCGAGCATTCGGTTGATTACTTGGGTGCATTCCTATTAGTAGCTTCAGTAGTCCCAATTCTGTTAACGCTCTCTGTTTATGGTCCAGAACATGGCTGGGGTGATAGCCGTACAATTCTTTACTTTGTAATCGGAGTTGCACTTGGCGTCCTCTTCTACTTTCAAGAGAAGCGCGCAAAAGAGCCTATCCTTCCGCTGCATCTTTTCAAGAACCACACTTTTAACATTACCTCGCTTCTAGGTGCTGTCATTGGTGCTGGAATGTTTGGCGCTATCGTGATGTTGCCACTCTATTTACAAGTTGTGAAAGGTTATTCCGCATCCTCTGCTGGATTGAAGCTAATCCCATTGATGCTCGGCATTGTCAGCATGTCTATCTTCAGCGGTAAATACATCTCTAAACATGGTCATTACAAGCGTTTTCCAATTCTAGGTACGGCAATAATGACCATTGGTTTGCTCGCGATGACTAAATTAGAGATCTCTACTCAATATTGGGAAGTTTCCATCTTTGCGATTTTGGTAGGCATGGGGCTTGGTTTATCTATGCAAACCATCGTGATCGCACTTCAAAATGCAGTTGAGATGCGCGACATGGGTGTAGCCACCTCGTCAAATACCTTCTTCCGTTCTCTTGGTGCAGTATTTGGCACTGCGTTCTTTGGTTCGATTTTGACAAACCGCCTAGCTCATTACATGCAATCCGGTTTTACAGAATTAGCAAAGAGCAACCCTCAAGCATTGGCAAATGTAGACCCTGCAAAACTTAAAGCGCTTTCTAGCAATTCAACAATAATCAAAACTTTGCCAATGGATGTTCAGCACACTGTTCTGCAGGCTTTCGTTAATTCATTCCATTTCGTCTTTTACTCAGCCGCTCCAATCACTTTCATTGGATTCTTGATTGCAATGAAATTGCGTGAGGCGCCACTTCGCACATCTCAGGATTATCAAAAAGCAAAAGAAGAGGCATCCGGAGAGCAGTTCGCTTAAGTTGTCGGTGAAGACCCGAACTTGGACCTTACTTCCCCGTGAGGTCCAAACGCTCATCATCGCCTCGTTCTTCGTGGCGATGGGTTATGGCGTAATTGTTCCTGCCATACCTCTCTATTCCAGATCCTTTGGAGTAAGCGCTGCTGCAGTCGGTTGGGTGATCTCCGCATTTGCAATCGTTAGATTCGTAAGCGGGATGTTCTCTGGAAAATTAGTTAATACCTTCGGCGAGCGCCATGTTTATTTCTTCGGAGTTTTAATGGTTTCAGTCTCATCATTTCTTGCTGCAATTGCACAGGATTATTGGCAACTTCTGGCATTTAGAACTGCTGGTGGCTTGGGCTCTTCAATGTTCTCAGTGGCATCCAGTTCTGTTATTTTGAAATCAGTTTCGCCTCATCTTAGAGCTCGTGCTCAATCAATATACAACGGCGGTTTTTTAATTGGAGCCATTGCGGGGCCTGCGATTGGCGGGTTACTGATGGCAATCTCTCTTAGGGCGCCATTTTTCTTATACTCGATCGCCTTATTAATTAGTGGTGCAATTGCATACGGTTACCTCCATGCATCGCATTTAGAGCCTAGCCAAAACAAAGACAATGATGTGATGTCAATAAAGGATGCTTTAAGCAATCAGGCTTTTAGGATTGCGCTAGCTACTGCATTTCTTTTTGGATGGGCGGTTCTTGGTCCAAGACTTTCGATCGTGCCGCTCTTTGTTGTAGAAGAACTTCATGGCACCAACGCATTAGTTGGTTATGTCTACACGATCTCGGCGCTAGTACAAGGCGCTTTCTTAATGCGAGCTGGAAGACTTTCGGATCGCCTCGGTCGACGTCCAATTCTGCAAATCGGCGCAGTTATAACTTGGCTTGCCATGGCCATGTTTATTTTTGCTAATCATGTTTCAATTTTTATCGTTGCCATGATTGTCTTGGGGATTGGCAGCGCATTTATGTCAACCACACCTTCTTCAATAGTTGGAGATGTAATCAAAGGGCGAAGCGGAAAAGTAATTGGTTTCTTTCAGATGGCTACCGATGGTGGAATGATCGTCGGGCCGATAATTTCAGGATACTTAGCCGATGTTTCTAACTTTAGAACAGCATTTACCGCCACGCTAGCGGTCTATTCAATTACTTTGTTACTAGCGTGGCGGGTGCCAGAGACTTTAGTTTCGCTCGCGCAGAATCGAGAGCAGGCGTAGGACCTCAAGGTAGAGCCAAACTACCGAGACCATAAGTCCAAAACCTAAGCGCCAAGATTCCTCTTGCGGTACTCCCATCGCTACTGCCTTGGCAGCTTGATCAAAATCGATTGCCAAGAAGAAAGAAGCTAATGCAACACCGAAAATCGCAATCGCTGGACCAAAGGTTCCACCGAAAATAAAGTTACCGCCAATTAAATTTACGATACCCAAAATAAGGTAACCGATAATCGCGCCTAACGCGATCTTGGTAGCGCGTGCAGTTATTTTGATGCGTCCGGTGCGATATGCAAAGAGCACACCCACAAACGCCACGGCAGTTGCTAGAACTGCTTGGCTGATGATTCCGGGATATGCACTTTCGTAAACTTTTGAAATTGTTCCAAGCACTAAACCTTCAAGGCCGGCATAGACCATGATCAAGGTAGGGCGAACTGTCTTTGAGAAGCTGATGATCATCGCAAGTACGGTTGCACCGAGCAAACTTCCAATTAATACTCCGCCGCCTAGCGCTGCCTTCCATGCAAAGCCACCAGTGATTACCAATATTCCAAACAAGATTGCGGTACGAGTTACAACATCATCCATTGTGATGCGACCAGTTCGCATTGAGGATGCGGCTGGAGCGTTATACATCCCCTCTAATTCGTCATAACTTTGGCCAAGCGAACCGCGGGTAGCCATCGGGTTTGAATTTGAATTACCCATTGCGGCATATCCACGACCATTACGGCCATAACGAGTGAGTACCGGGTTACTGCTCTCCATGTTTCTCTCCAAACTCTTTGCTAATTATTCCTAATTATTTGGTTGCAATAAAAACGTTTGAACGGGTTTGGTTATTCCGTGCCCTTGGTGGGGGTCGAACCCACACTGGAAGGATTTTAAGTCCTCTGCCTCTGCCATTGGGCTACAAGGGCGTTTCCGCTAGCGGAGTCTAGGCTAAAAAGCCTTTAAAGATGACATGGCCTATCCTTTCCAATAAATTTACGCCTAGGAACTGGGAGAGCAAATGGATATCAATTCAGAGATCGAAAAAGAGTTATCAGATATTTGGGCATCCCAAAGCTTCAACCTTCCACAATTAGATGAAGATTGCGCTCCAAATAAAGTTTGTAAAAATATGAAAGATGTCACCTTTGACGGTTTTGCAACTGAAGGTGGCGATATTCGCGCTGCATGGAAAGAGACTTTGAAGCGTGAGGGGAAAATTACTGAAGGTTCAAATTCAATAGGAGACTTGATCAACAAAACATCCGGTAACGGATCGCACTAATGAGTCTGGCCATCCCCAATTCGGTAGAAGAACTTCAAGACAAATTAAAGTCAGTCGGTTACATCGCTGAGACCGGTCTAGCAACTTCTATCTATCTCTCCTTGAAATTAGGAAAGCCTCTATTGCTTGAAGGAGAAGTCGGGGTCGGTAAAACTCAGCTCGCTAAAGCCCTCGCGCAACTATTCAAATTGGATTTAATTAGATTACAGTGTTACGAAGGAATAGATGCAAATCAGGCGATTTCAGAGTGGAATTTTCCCAAGCAATTGATGAAAATCCGAGCTTTTGCAAGTGATGGCAATCAAGAGGAAAATTTCGAATCGCTCTACACAAAAGATTATTTACAGAAGCGACCATTGCTGCAAGCAGTAGAAGCCGGGGCAAAGTCAGTATTGCTCATAGATGAATTAGATAGGGCCGATGATGAGTTCGAAGCATTCTTATTGGAATTTCTTTCGGACTTTCAAGTTACGATCCCAGAACTGGGAACAATCGAGGCAAAGAGCAGACCTATAGTCATTATCACCTCAAACCGTACTCGCGATCTCCACGATGCTCTCAAGAGACGTTGTCTCTATAACTGGATCGGATTTCCAAAATTCGATCAGGAGTTGATCATTGTCCAAACCGTTTATCCGGAGGTAGAGAAGCTCCTCGCTGAGAAAGTGGTAAATGCGGTCAATAACCTCAGGAAGATGGATCTAAACAAGTCACCTGGCGTTGCAGAGACCATTGACTGGGCACAATCTTTAACCGAGTTGGAAGTCACGGAGTTAAACCCCGAGACTGCTGGTCTGACTTTGGGTAGCGTTATTAAAGATCGAGACGATATGGAACTTGTAAAGCAAAATATCGAACGAATCACCAATTAGTGAAGACTGAAACTTTCTCATTTAGCGAAATGCTCCTCGAATTCGTCGAGGAGTTGCGTAAGAATTCGATCCCGATTGGCACTGATAACTACTTAACTTATCTTCAAGCGATCTCTCACCTCAATCCGGCAAATCTTGTTGATTTATATTGGGGTGGGCGCACAACTTTGATTAACCGTCACGAGTGGGAGAAGGTTTACGATCGTATCTTTAGGGAGTTCTTTTTAAATGAAGAATCTCCTGAAGTAGTAGAACGTCGCAAGAAAATGATCAATCCTTCTAATGCGCAAGGCGTAATTGATATCCCAGATTCTGAATCAGATGAGAATAACGGAAATTCAAGCGAACTGCGTCTGGGTGTTGAAGCTTCTGGGGCGCAGATAATGCGTCAAAAGAATTTTCGCGATTGCACTACTGAAGAGTTGGCAACGATCAACAAGATCATCAAATTGATCTCGTTTTCACCACCGCAAAGATTGTCCCGTAGATGGAAAAGCAGAGCTAAATCAGGAAAATTAGAATTCCAAAAGTTACTTAAATATGCCACCAGTCATTTAGGTGAATTAGGTGAGATCAAATTTCTAAGGCGAAAACTTCGGATGAGGCCCATGGTATTCGTGCTTGATGTGTCTGGCTCTATGGCAGATTACTCAAGAAATCTCCTGCAACTTGCATATGCAATAAAGCGTGCTCATGGAAAAGTAGAGGTCTTCTGCTTTGGAACAAGTCTCACTCGCATCACACATTTATTGGATAAGAGAGACCCGAATCTTGCGATGGAGTTAGCGGGCCAAGAGGTATTCGATTGGGATGGTGGAACTCAGATTGGTCGCTCTCTAAAAGAATTACTAGATAAATGGGGGCGATCCGGCAAGACACGTGGTTCGATTGTCACGATCTGTTCGGATGGATTGGATCGAGGTTCACCCGACCTATTGGAGAATTCACTCAAAGCGCTATCTAGATTGAGCCATCGCATAGTTTGGGTAAATCCCAATTTCAACGAGAAGTCAGAATTTAATACTATGGCGCTCATGATTGCTAAACCGTTTATCGATTTCACGTTCTCGGGAGCAAATTTGAAATCGATTGAGGACTTTGCTCGATTCCTGTCGAACCAACGCCATTAGGAGCCAACATGCAATACAGTATTTCGATTTATGTAGAGGGCGACGAAGAGATCACTTTGGAGCAAGTTGTGGCGTTAGCTGATGCGGTGGCAAAACATAATGGGATTGCTTCTGGTGCCGGCGCGATGGGTTATGGTGTTCAGATCGCGGTTGAAGCAGAGGATGAATTACAAGCCCGTCAAAAGGCAATTGAACTTTTCAATATGGCTGTTATTGAAAGTGATTTGCCGGTTTGGCCGATTGTTGAAATCGAATCGGTTAGTGAAAACGAAGCGCTCGAGGAGCTCGAATAATGATTCGACTTGGCTCTTTGGCTGGATATCCATTTGAAGGTCCAAGAGTGTTAGCAGGTTGGCAACCTCCTGCGGTTGCGGCGGTTTACGCGATCTTTAGCAAATTAGATCCAGAGAGCAAACCGAATGAGTATTCAGTAATTTACATAGGTCATAGCGCAGATTTGAGTAAAGAGGGTTTCCCCTTCAACCATCCATTGGCGAATCTCTGGATTGCGGCGGGTGGTACCAAGTTCAATCTCTTCTCAGCTTATTACGAAATTTTAGGCGGACTTCCTACCCATCGTGAACAGATCGTCCAAGAATTACTGGCGATTTATGAACCTCGTTGCAACGAAGAGAAGTACTCTAAAGTTTGGAACGATCAATGGATAGGTGAATATAAATCAATCGGTACCGAGTTCTTGACCACAAAGCGTGATCCGAATGAGACTAATTAATATTATTAAATAATATTATTATTTAATCTGGTAGACCGACTCCATTTAATAATCTAGATCTACGTTCACCATTAATCGGCTTTAACGGCGCGCGTTCACCTGTGGTTGGTTTGTAAGTAGCTCCGGCGACGATTCCTTCACCCATTCCGTAGAGCAATGGCAAAGCACCTGCTACTACACCACCAGTTCGATTGATTCGCTTTAATCCAGGTTCGATAACTTCAGCGTTACCTTTAATCTTCCAGACTAAATCTGCCGCTTCTTCTAATAATCCAGCGACTTTCGTTAACTGGCTGCCTACGATGAATAGATAAACTGCCAATCCCGCGATCAGTGCGACCACATCTATAACTGACCAAATCTGTAAAGACTTCATTTATTTACGCACCTTTTCTAGGACTCTTCCAAGGAAGAGATGATGTTCCAAACCTTCAGCAAGTACCGCATCTACTCCGCCGGCCGTGGTATCAATAAGAGTTGCTTTGGAAGTATTTGCCTCCGCTGCTTTTAGTGACTCACGTATTGCGATGACACGTTTCTCGATGCGATTGACCAAGAGCACCAAAATTGTCAGTAACGCAGCCACTGCTATAACCACCACGATCCCAAGGATATTTGCGGTGGTCCAAAGTGTTTTCACTTCTGACGATAATTCGTTATTCATGAATCAACCTCCCAATCTCTTTCTGCCACGTTTCAAACCTTCTATTACGGAAACTGCGTAGCTAATAGTGGTATTCAAGCCATCCAATGCCGCGGTGTGCTTGACCGCAGTCTGCAGACCAGAATTTATATTGGAGGCTTGATTGCCGATTCGATATGCCAAAAGCAGAATCGGAACTACTAGCGCGACCACAACTAACACAACTACTAAGCCGATTAGATAGCCCAGAGCCCAGCCGCTATGAGATCCAAAATTCATATTTACTCTCCTTAGATCGTCTCTGCGAAATCGCGAACTGGTTTGAGGCTTGCATTTACCGAAGGTACTACGGTGGGAACGGTCGCAGTCTTCTCGCCGATCACCTTTACGCCACCATCTAGTGCATCTAAGGATTTCACTACTGCTCGTAAGTGCCCGATGACTCTGATAAGTCCAAGTGCCGCGGCCGCGATAATCAAAGTGCCAAGAACTAATGTCACTACTGCTGCATCTCTCATTTATTAACCCCTATCCCAACAACTTCGATACTGGTCCGGCATAACGCACCGCACCATTTGCAACTTCTTTGATGACATCATCTGTATCTGCTAGTAGTTCCGGAGTCTGGTTGATCTCACCGATTAAGGCGACCCCTCCAGCAAGCGCATCAGCAGATGCACTTCTGATCCGTTCCAGCGCGGCTAAGACTCTATTTAATAACCAGACCAATATCGGGACCACCGCTACAAGTAGTAGCAAGTTTCCCCATCCCCATAACGTCATCTACGTTCTCCCTTCGACTCTCTAATTCAATTTCTACTTGGCTTTTTCTAATTTATCTAGTTGGAACCTGTTTGTAAGGTAGGAAGAAGCGAGCAAATACTCGAGCTGCTGCCCTACGAAATGAAGTAAGTGCGATCGCAATACCGCTGGCCTCTTGAGCAGTGCCCACAACTTTATTTGGATCCTTACCTTGTGCAATTGCAGTCAATCGCGCTTTCATACTATTGGCGGTTTGATTAACCAAAACTGCAGTCACAT
>CAWULI010000031.1:0-9819 GCA_963923155.1 uncultured bacterium | reverse complement strand
TTGTTCTTTACTTCAACACCAAGCGGACCGTAATCCCAGGCAGCTCGAAGTCCACCATAAATTTCTGATGATGGATAAACGAATCCGCGTCGCTTTGCGAGGCTGACGATATTTTCTAAACGATCTGCGGCCATGAATTTCTCCCATCCGGCTGGCTGTCGGCGGTGCTAGCGGCTTGCTAGACCATGCGAGAAGTTTATCGTGTGATAATTGTGTAATGGCCATCTTCCTTGCAGCGTTGACCGTGGTTTCTACTGCAATCGGCGGAATCTTGGCGCTTAAATCTAAGGATCGCTTTCACTTAGTACTAGGTCTATCTGCAGGTTTATTGCTTGGCTTAGTTGGATTCGATTTATTACCTGAGGTTTTCCGGGATTCCAGCAAAACCGGTGGCGTTCCGACCGTTTCACTTGCGATCTTGATCGGCTTTCTCTTACTTCACATCTCGGAGCGAAGCTTTGGTGGCCACGAACCAGTCGATTCCGAATACGGTGACGAGCATTCGCATGGCTCAATAGTCGGTGGCATCGGTGCATTAGCGATGGCCGGACATATCTTCTTAGATGGTGCAGCGCTCGGAGTTGCCTTTAAAGTAAGTAACAACCTCGGTTATGCGGTATTTATCGCGCTATTAGTACATGCATTTAGCGATGGGTTAAATACCGTCTCATTGTTGGTAAAGACTGGTAATTGGCAAGCAAAATCTAAAGCGCTGCTAGCTCTTGATGCAGTCGCCCGAATCGGCGGCGCAGCAGTTGGCTCTTATGTAACTTTTCATGGAAACTTTGTAACTATATATCTGGCTTTATTTTCAGGCTTTGTGATCTATGTGGCTACTTCGCATATATTGCCGGAGGCTCATTCCACACATCCATCACGCTGGACGCTGGCTGCTACCGCTTCCGGAGTAATCGCAATGTGGGTGATCGTCTCAGTTCTGGCTTAAGCCTTTCCGAATCTTCGATTTCGGTTGGCATATTCTGAAATCGCCTTCCATAAAGTGCGACGATCTGCATCTGGCCATAAGACATCAAAAAATACCAATTCTGCATATGCGGATTGCCAAGGTAAAAAATTGCTTGTTCGCTGTTCTCCTGATGAACGTAAAAATAAATCTACATCGGTTGGCAATTGCAAATATTTGTTGAAAGTCTTCTCATCGAAATTTTTTACTTTGCCTCGCTTGAAATCCCGCGCCATATCCTCTGCAGCTTGGACAATTTCAGCGCGTCCACCGTAATTGACACACATATTTAAAGTTAACACTTTGTTATTCGCAGTTAGCTCCTCTGCTTCTATTAATTCATCAACTACTGAGCTCCAGAGTTTTTTCTCTTGACCAATCCACCTGATTCGAACCCCAAGTTCGTTCATCTGATCACGACGACGACGTAAAACTTCTTTGTTGAAACCCATTAAGAAGCGAACCTCTTCGGGAGAACGTTTCCAATTTTCGGTGCTAAATGCATATGCACTTAACTCTTTGACTCCTATTTCAATAGCACCTTCGACCATATCGAAAAGCGGCGCTTCACCAGCTTTATGGCCTTCGGTACGGGCCAACCCGCGATTGCGTGCCCAGCGACCGTTACCATCCATTACCACTGCGACATGTTTTGGGATTAAAGACTTTTCAATCTGGGGTGGTTTTGCGCCAGACCAATGTGGCGTCGGTGGTTTTGGTTTCATGCTCGTTCCACCAATTGCAGACTACGTAAACCGCGCTCTAAATGCCACTGTAAATATGCTGCGATCAATCCGTTGGCCTCACGACGATTGCGAAGTTCCGAAGCCATCGCGCTCTCCCAATTTCCACTTATTAGATCGGACATCAACTTCAATGTCTCTGGCGCAGGAGTTGCTGATGCGCTCGGCCGGCAATCTGCACAAACTAATCCCCCACCTACCAATGAAAAATAACGATGCGGTCCAGAAGCATCGCATTTAGAGCAATTAGTAAGAGATGGTGCATAACCTCCGACTGCAAGAGAGCGAAGCAGGTATGCATCTAAGATCATCGAAGGGTCGTATTTATCCTCTGCCAGCGCCTTCATTGCACCAGTTACTAATTTGAATTCTTGTAGCGCTGGTTCGTGTTCGTGAGAAGTAAAGCGCTCCGCCGCTTCTAAAATCGCACCAGCGATGGTCCAACGAGAGTAATCATCAGTCAACGCTTCGCCGTAATTGAAGATTGATTCGACTTGCGTCACGGTATCGAAAGTGCGACCGGTATATAACTGGATATCTACATGCGAACCAGGTTCTAATCGAGCACCGAATTTCGATTTAGTTCTACGAACCCCTTTAGCAACGCCACGAATGCGGCCATGTTCTCGAGTCAGCAACGTAATGATGCGATCGGCCTCGCCCAATTTCTGGGTGCGAAGCACAATGGCTTCATCACGATAAAGACTCACATGGTTAATTTATCTAATGGCGCGATTGATTGCGGAGATTATGGCCTTAAGTGAAGCCGTGGTCGTATTTGGATCGATACCAACTCCCCAATAGACATCTCCATCAATGGCACATTCAAGATATGCAGCGGCGCTGGCATCGCCACCGGCAGAGAGCGCATGCTCTAGATAATCAAGGACTCTCACATCAACACCGTAATCGATTAGCGCATTGCAGAACGCAGAGACTGGACCATTGCCGGTTCCTCTTAGCTCTTTCAATTCTCCACGATCAGTTATCTTGACTTCGATCTTCACATCTTCATCCAATGATGAATTGGTGGATACACCTTTCAAACGGAAACGTCCCCAAGGTGCAGTCTCGGTTGGTAGATACTCATCTTCGAAGATCTCCCATAGTTCATCTGGAAGAACCTCACCACCTTCGTTATCGGTCTTTGCCTGAACCACTTTGCTAAATTCGATTTGCAAGCGACGTGGCAGATCAAGATGATGTTCGGTCTTCATCAAATAAGCAACGCCACCTTTACCTGATTGGCTATTTACTCGAATCACTGCTTCGTAAGAACGACCAATATCTTTTGGATCGATTGGTAGATATGGAACCGCCCAAGTGAATTCATCAACGCTCTTACCGGCGGCCTTGGCATCCTTCTCTAGATGCTCGAAGCCTTTCTTGATCGCATCTTGATGCGAACCGCTAAATGCCGTGAACACCAAGTCGCCGCCATATGGATGGCGCTCTGGAACCCTTAATTGATTGGCATATTCAACGGTGCGGCGAATCTCATCGATATTAGAGAAATCGATCATCGGGTCGATGCCATGGCTGAATAGATTCAAACCCAGAGTAATCAAACAGACATTTCCGGTGCGCTCGCCATTACCAAATAGCGTGCCCTCGATTCGATCAGCGCCAGCTAAATAGCCAAGTTCTGCTGCTGCTACGCCAGTACCGCGATCATTATGTGGGTGCAACGAGAGCACGACGCTATCGCGGCGATCTAAGTTGCGACTCATCCATTCGATCGAATCGGCATAAACGTTTGGTGTGGCCATCTCAACGGTCGCCGGCAGATTGATGATCGATTTCCATTGTGGCGTTGGCTGCCAAATAGCGTTAACGGCATTACAAACTTCTAATGCGAATTCCAATTCGGTGCCAGTGTAAGACTCAGGTGAATATTCGAAAGAGACATTGGTGCCCTTCACGTTATCCACTAATGAAAGACAGAGTTCAGCACCATCGGTAGCAATCTTCTTTATCCCGGCTTTATCCAAACCGAAGACCACTCTGCGTTGTAACGTCGAAGTGGAGTTATATAAGTGAACAATCGCGCTCTTGGCGCCTTTGATGGATTCGAAAGTTCTCTTAATCAGCGGCTCGCGCGCTTGAGTCAAAACTTGAATTACCACATCATCTGGGATTAAGCCCTCTTCGATGATCTTTCGCACAAAATCGAAATCAGTTTGAGAAGCCGATGGAAAGCCGACCTCAATCTCTTTGTAGCCCATCTTCACCAGCAAGTTGAACATCGCCAACTTACGTGGGGTATCCATCGGATCTATCAGCGCTTGGTTGCCATCGCGAAGATCGACACTGGCCCATTTCGGCGCCTTTGTCATCCGTTTGGTCGGCCAAGTGCGATCAGTTAAATCGATTGGAATAAATGGCGCATAGCGATCAATCGGCATCGCGCTTGGGTTCTGCTTTGGGAAATTCATTTTTTGCTCCTGTTTTGTATCCGGAAATTAACCGGCAATGCAAAACACTCCGCGACGGGAAGGCCGGTTAGTTGGCCCCGCCACGGCGGCTAAGTAGGAGCAAGCCCTTTAAATTCTTCATTACTAGATGAGTTTATTTTAAAGAACCGGTAAATGTCTATCTAGCTCGAATGCAGATACCTGACGCGCATATTCGGCCCATTCCGCCTTCTTATTACGCAATACATAATCGAAAACATGCTCGCCTAGAGTCTCTCGGACCAATTCGCTCTGCTCCATGATCGCAGTTGCCTCATTTAAATTCTGCGGCATCTCGGTTGCTGGGTAATTATCTGGAAGATCCAATTCTTTAGTAACTCCATCAAGGCCCGCGGCAATCATCACGGCATAAGCCAGGTATGGATTGCAGGCTGAATCCGGCGCGCGAAATTCGATGCGAGTTGAATTCTCTTTCTTCGGTTTGAAGCTTGGGATCTGAATCAATGAGCGACGATTTGATGGTCCCCAATTGATCAAGTTCGGTGCTTCTCCGCCACCATGTAAACGTTTATAGGAATTAACCCATTGATTCGTTACCGCCGTGATCTCCGGTGTGTGCGCCAAGATACCTGCGACGAATGCGCGGCCCACTTTGGATAAGTTATATGGCATTCCGCCATCATAAAAAGCATTGGTATCTTCTTTGAATAGTGAGACATGTGTATGCATCGCTGAACCTGGAAATTCAGTGAATGGTTTGGGCATGAAAGAGGCGTAGAAGCCCTGTTCTAACGCAACCTCTTTTACTACATGACGGAAGGTCATGATGTTATCGGCAGTCGAAAGCGCATCGGCATAACGTAAATCGATCTCTTGTTGACCAGGTGCGCCTTCATGATGGCTAAATTCAACCGATACGCCCATCGCCTCTAACATCGTGATCGCAGCGCGACGGAAATCATGTCCGATCATGTTAGGCAAATGATCGAAGTATCCGCCGTAATCAACTGGCTCTGGTTTCTTACCAGGCGTTGGCGGCTCTTTAAATAAGAAGAATTCGATCTCTGGATGCACATAAGCGGTGTAACCCAGATCCGCTGCTTTCGAAAGAGTGCGACGCAAAACTTGACGTGGATCAGATGGAGATGGAGAACCATCTGGCATCACGATGTCACAGAACATACGGGCAGCACCTGGTGCTTCGGTACGCCATGGCAAGATCGAAAAAGTATTTGGATCTGGCTTTGCCAACATATCCGATTCGGTTTGACGGGCATAACCTTCAATTGAAGAACCATCGAAACCGATTCCCTCTTCGAAGGCTGCTTCGAGTTCCGCCGGTGAAATCGCAACCGATTTTAGAAAACCTAAAACATCGGTAAACCAAAGCCGAACGAAACGAATGTTGCGCTCTTCGACGGTGCGCATTACGAATTCGACTTGGCGTTCCTGTGATGCATTAAGGCCATTAAGGGAAGTCATAGCGAGATTGTAAAAAAGGTATGTTTCTAGCAGGTTAATTACTGCTCGCGCCAGCGCGAAGTGACCGGCAAACGACGATCTTTACCGAAGGCTCGGCTAGAGATCTTGGTGCCCGGCGGGTACTGGCGTCGCTTATATTCAGCGCGATCAACCAAGGTAATCACTCGATTAACCAGATCACGGTTGAAACCAGCAGCGATCAAAGATGCCGCTCCTTCATCGCCATCGACATATCGCACCAAAAGTTGGTCAAGCAATAAGTAATCAGGAAGCGAATCGGTATCTTTCTGATCAGGGCGAAGCTCTGCAGATGGTTCTTTCGTAATCGAACTCTCTGGAATCGGAGGGATTTGATCTAAGTAGATCGCGAGTTCGTTTCGCCATCTGGCCAACTGCCAAACTTGAGTCTTATATATATCTTTGATTGGCGCGAAGCCACCGACCGCATCACCATAAAGGGTTGAGTATCCAACTGCGAGTTCTGATTTATTTCCGGTCGCCAGTACTAGGTGGCCTTCTTGATTGGAGATTCCCATCAAGGTAGTGCCACGTACACGTGCCTGCACATTCTCTTCGGCCAAACCAGTTAACGAAAGATTGCTTACAAATTCGTTGACCATCGGAACGATCGGCACGATTCGGAAATTCAATCCAGTACGTCGCGCCAAATCTTCGGCATCGCTAATCGAATGTTCCGATGAATACTTACTTGGCAGAGCAATCGCATAGACGTTCTCTGCGCCAAGTGCATCAACTGCAATCGAGGCCACCAACGCAGAATCGATACCACCAGATAATCCCAAGAGCACCGATTTGAAACCATTCTTTCGAACATAGTCACGCAAACCTGATTTGAGCGCCTCCCAGATCTCAGCGAGATCATCTTTACGTTGCGCAATTCCGCCATGCATGGTGCCCTCGATCTTGGGGCCTGCTTCGCTGATTACGACATCCGGGTTGGAAGTTCGTAAAGGCAAGGTCAGATCATGAATCGCTAATTGATCCTCGAATTGTTTGGTGCGCATCAAGACTTCACCTGAGGCATCAACGACGATCGAATCACCATCGAAGACCAGATCATCTTGCGCGCCGACCATATTCACATAGGCCAAGGCGGCGTTAAAGCCGCGAGCGCGCTCTTGGACTAGCGCCAATCTGACGTCATCTTTATTGCGTTCGTAGGGAGAGCCATTGGGCACGATAACCAAACCGACTTTGCGCTCGGCCAGTTGCGCAACCGGCCCGCGGTTCTGCCAAATATCCTCACAGATCGCAAGCCCCACATCGACGCCACCTATCCGCACCACAACTGATTTCTCACCGGGCACGAAGTTTCTAAACTCATCGAATACGCCGTAATTAGGTAGGTGGTGCTTTATATATCTAGCTTTGATTTCGCCATTATGGATGACTGCAATCGCATTCTGTGGCGCACCGGTTGGTTGTCCTAGTCGATCCGGCGCACCGTCTATTTGATCCAAATAACCAACCACCATCACCAGATCACCGAAACCGCTTGCTGCAACGCGCTTTGCTAATTCCGAGATCGCGATGCGGCTGGCATTTCTAAATGATTGTCGTAGCGCTAGATCTTCAACTGGATAACCGGTTAAAACCATCTCTGGGAAAACCAATACTTGAGCGCCAGCTTTATGTGCCAGGGCAGCTTGGGTCGCGACTAGATCGCAATTCGCGGCAATATCGCCGACGGTCGGATTGACCTGGGCTAGTGCAATGCGCAGTTTCCCCTCTTGCATAATTCAAGAGTACCCTTACTTTTAGCAGTAGTATCCCTACTCGAAACCCGGTGACTGTTACGACAGCATCGAGGGAAGGATTTACTTATGACGACCATCAAGGATCTCGCCGACCTTAAAAAACGCGGCCAGAAGTGGGCGATGCTCACCTCCTACGAGATGATGACGGCAGAGATCTTCGATGAGGCCGGAATTCCGGTCTTATTAGTTGGTGACTCTGCTGGTAATAACTTCTTTGGTGATGCCAACACCATCCCCGTGACCGTCGATGAGTTACTGCCCTTGGTTCGTGCAGTTTCCAGGTCGGTCAAGCAATCACTCGTGGTTGCTGATCTTCCCTTCGGCTCTTATGAATCAGGACCCGAGCAAGCGCTCGCAACTTCGATTCGCTTCTTTAAAGAATCCGGCGCTCAGGCCGTTAAGTTAGAGGGAGCAACCGCAACAACTTTAGAGAGCGTAAAGCGATTGGTCGGAAGTGGCATCCCGGTGATGGGTCACTTAGGGCTAACTCCACAGAGCGTTCATCAACTAGGTGGTTTCAAAGTACAAGGTCGCGAGAATCCCGAAGCCTTAATCGAAGCGGCAAAAGCGCTGGAAGCGGCAGGTGTCTTCGCGCTGGTGCTTGAGATGGTGCCAAAAGAATTAGCGAAGAAAATCACCGAAACCTTAACTATTCCAACCATCGGAATTGGCGCGGGCAATGGCACCGATGCACAAGTCTTGGTTTGGTCCGATGCCTTTGGTCTAACCAAGCGGCCCCCCAAATTGGCTAGAAGCTACCGAAATTTACGCCAAGAGCTTTTTGATGGCGCTAAAGAATTTGCCAAAGATGTCGAAAACGGCGCATTTCCCTCAGAATCCGAGAGCTTTAATTAAATAAGTAATTAGACTTAAGACCTAATGAGTAGTCCGGGGCGCAAATTCACTATAGATCTATCGCCACTTACTAAATACCCCGACTTTCGAAGGCTCTGGTTATCCGGGCTAATCTCCTTCTTCGGCTCCATGATCACCATGGTCGCCTTGCCCTATCAAATCAAGTTGATGACCAACTCATATGTGGCCGTTGGTGCTATCGGAGCTGTCGAATTAGTGCCACTTATCGTCTTCGGTCTTTATGGCGGGGTTCTTGCCGATACTTATGACCGGAAGAAATTGATCTGGTTCTCGGAATTAGGGGCGCTACTTCTGACTAGTTCCCTACTGATAAACGCGCTACTTCCCTCACCGAAATTGATTGCCATCTATTTGATCGCGGCCCTCTTCTCGGCAGTCGATGGATTGCAAAGACCCAGCGCCGGAGCGATCTTGCCTCGTTTGGTAAGCCATGCCGATCTACCAGCAGCCAATGCCTTAATGAGTTTACGTTGGCAAGTCGGCGTGATTGTTGGTCCTGCAATTGGTGGCATCTTGATTTCAACTTATTCGACCGCGGTTGGCTACTTCATTGACGCGCTGACTTACTTGATCTCTCTATATTTCTTAGCGCGAATAAGAAATATTCCTAAAATAAATAATTCGACCGATGGCGATGAAGCAGCTGAAAAACCAGCCATTTCCGCCCTTTTAGAGGGGGTGCGCTACGCCTTCGGTCGAAAGGATTTACTCGGTACCTATCTGATTGATCTCGCTGCGATGTTCTTTGCGATGCCCAATGCGCTCTTTCCATTTTGGGCAGATCACCTGGATGCCAAATGGTCACTTGGTCTTTTCTACGCCGCCGGAACCATCGGCTCGGTAGCAGTAACTTTGACTTCGGGTTGGATGAAGAGCTATCGCTTCCATGGTCGCGCAGTAATTTGGGCGGCGATTGGTTGGGGAGTTGCGATCGCAATTAGTGGAGTGGTTCATTCCGTCTGGTTGGTCCTCTTCTTCCTCGCCGCGGCCGGCGCATCCGACATGGTCAGCGCACTTTTTCGTGGCGCGATCTGGAATCAGACCATCCCAGATGAATTACGTGGCAGATTAGCCGGAATCGAATTGCTCTCTTACTCGATCGGGCCGCTAATCGGACAACTTCGCGCCGCGATGGTGGCATCGGCTACTTCCCTCTCCTTCTCGGTAACTTCTGGTGGCATTAGTTGCGTCATTTTCGTCGCCGTACTGGCCAGTTTTCTGCCAACTTTTCGCAAATATGATGTCGAAACCAATGAATTTGCCGCCCGAGAGCGAGAAATTCGCAAAAATCGCGAGTTAGATTCCTAATTTTTCGATATTCACTAGATATTTTCCGGAATTCACCGAAATAGAGCGGTCTTGAACCGAATAAATCGCTGAAATTCGACCAAAATTTTGGAAAATCTCGTAAAAAAAATCAAAAAAATAATTGCGACACGCACCCAAATAAAGTGAAAAAATGTTTGTATCAATGGCATTTACCTGTAAGACTTCTCCTTGAAAGAACTGGTAGACGGATCCGGTTCAGTTCGATAGGAGAAATACGTGGCAGCACGTAAGAA
>CAWULI010000030.1:0-9918 GCA_963923155.1 uncultured bacterium | reverse complement strand
GCCGTAATCCTATCCGCGCACCTTTACCCAAAGAAATTAAGCACTTAACCTGCCTCGAAAGCTGGGCTCGGAAAAGGCCTATTCAGAGCTTTTCCTCCGCCCACTTTCTTCAGCAGTTTAATTAGCAAAAATCCGCCGTAGAAAGTGATTGAGAAAATGCTCTGACCGGAAAGTTTTCTGCGATAGATACTTTCAACTGAGTCAGGCCATTTTCGAAATCAGCTTTCTAGGCGGATTTTCGATGGCGGATCTTTTTATAGAGTTTTAGTGCGTATGTCCTCCAGGACCATGCTTATGTCCATGTCCGGCTTCTACCTCTTCTTCATCTTTCTTCTCAAAGACGAGCGCTTCGGTAGTAATGAACATCGCTGCAATTGATGCTGCGTTTGCCAAAGCAGAACGGGTCACCTTAACCGGATCGATTACGCCATCTTTAGCAAGATCGCCATAAACATCGGTCGCTGCGTTGAAACCTTCATTTGGTTTCATGGTGCGCACCTTTGAGACTACGACGTAACCTTCTAAGCCAGCATTCTCTGCAATCCAACGAAGTGGTTCATCGCAAGCTTTGCGAACTAAACGAACACCAACTGCCTTATCGCCCGAGAAACCAAGGTCGCCTTCAAGTGAATCTGCTGCATGTACCAACGCGGCACCGCCACCAACCACGATTCCCTCTTCGACTGCAGCACGAGTTGCAGAGATCGCATCTTCAAGACGGAGTTTTTTCTCTTTTAATTCAACTTCAGTGTGTGCACCGACTTTGATTACGCAAACGCCACCAGCAAGTTTTGCCAAGCGCTCTTGTAACTTAGTGCGATCCCAATCAGAATCGGTAATTTCGATCTCTTTGCGAATCTCTGAGATGCGATCTTGGACGCGTTGCTTATCGCCTGCGCCATCAACGATTGTGGTGTTCTCTTTATCGATAACTACACGGCGAGCGCGACCAAGTACTTCTAAGCCAACTTGATCAAGCTTCATACCAATTTCAGTAGTTACAACAGTGGCACCGGTAAGGATCGCCATATCTTCAAGCATCGCCTTTCGACGATCACCAAAGCCAGGGGCCTTAACCGCAGCTGACGCGAAAACGCCGCGCATCTTGTTGACCACCAAGGTAGAGAGCGCTTCGCCGTCTACATCCTCTGCAATCACAAGCAGCGGCTTAGATGCTTGCGCGACCTTTTCTAGGATCGGCAATAACTCTGCAAGCGCTGAGATCTTTCCGCCGCAGATCAAGATATAAGGATCATCTAGAACTGCTTCCATGCGGTCGCTATCGGTTACGAAATATGGAGAGATGTAACCTTTATCGAATTGCATACCTTCGGTGAAATCGAGTTCAAGCGCGGTAGTTGAAGATTCTTCGACAGTAATAACGCCATCTTTGCCGACCTTCTCCATGGCTTCTGCAATCAATTCACCAATTGCGCGATCCTGAGCAGAAATAGTTGCAACATTTGCGATTTGTTCACGGCCACCAACTGGTGTGGCATGTGAACGCAAGGCTTCAGTTACCTTAGTGACCGCGGCTTCGATGCCTTGGCGTAGATCCATAGGTTGTGCACCAGCGGCCAAGTTACGTAAACCTTCCTTGACCATTGCTTGTGCCAATACTGTTGCAGTCGTGGTGCCATCACCAGCGACATCGTTGGTCTTGGTAGCAACTTCTTTAACAAGTTGCGCACCCATGTTCTCCGCTGGATCAGATAGTTCGATCTCTTTTGCGATCGTCACACCATCATTTGTGATCATCGGGGCGCCAAATGATTTGGCGATAACGACGTTACGTCCCTTAGGTCCAAGCGTCACCTTTACGGTGTCGGCCAGGATATTGACGCCACGTTCCATTGAGCGACGAGCAACCTCGTCAAAATGTAATTTCTTACCTGCCATTTGTGGAATCTCGCTTCTCTAAATATTTTTCTAATTATTTTTCGATAATTGCAAGAATGTCGCGAGCAGATAGCACTAGGAACTCGTCATTGTTGTACTTGACTTCGGTTCCGCCGTATTTGCTGTAAAGAACCACATCGCCCACCTTGACATCCATCGGTACGCGAACGCCATCATCGAAACGACCTGGACCTACTGCAACGACGGTGCCCTCTTGTGGCTTCTCCTTTGCAGTATCTGGAATGACAAGACCAGATGCAGTTGTCTGCTCCGCGCTTGATGGCTTTACAACAATACGATCTTCTAGTGGCTTGATATTTACGGCCATTTAATAGCTCCAATTCTCTTAACCAAGTTCCAGTATTTAGCACTCTCAACCTTCAAGTGCTAAGGCGGCTAGGTTAATAAATGAGCGTGGAGACGGTCAAAACGAGGCGGCCGAGTCGGCCAAGGCCCCAGTTGCAGCCACCCCGGCCGAGACCAGGAGGCTTCCCAGGCTTGCCACCATCGCCCCGTTATCGGTGCAGAGCACTGGGCTAGGGATATGCAATCTGACCCCTACTTTTTGGCAGCGCTCGGTGGCTAACTCTCGCAACCTGGAATTCGCGGCCACACCTCCTGCGATCACCAAACGATCAATGCCCGATTCTTTACAGGCGCGAAGCGATTTCTGTAACAGGACATCAACTACCGCTTCTTGAAATGAGGCGGCGACATCTGCGCGGATATGTTGAGGTGTATTTTCAATATAGCGAGCCACCGCGGTCTTCAAACCAGAGAAAGAAAAATTATATGGACGAGTTCGCCAATCTTCTGCCGTGGTTAAGCCTCTTGGAAAATCGATACTAATCTGGCCAGTCTTAGCTTCTCGATCAATTGCTGGCCCACCCGGAAAACCTAAATCTAAAATGCGCGCGATCTTGTCAAAGGCTTCACCTGCAGCATCATCCATAGTTGCGCCAAGTTTCTTAACATCACTTGTGAGGTCATTGACCTGTAAGAGCGAGGAATGTCCACCACTGACCAAGAGCGCAATCGTCGGTTCGATCTTCTCATCGTGAGTCAAGTAATCGACCGCAATATGCGAAGCAAGATGATTGACACCATAAAGTGGTTTAGAGAGCGCGGTAGCCAAACCAGTCGCGCCGGCAACTCCAACTAGTAGCGCGCCAATCAAACCTGGTCCTTCAGTTACTGCAATGGCATCAATATCAGTTAACTTAACTTTGGCATCGCTCAGCGCTTGTTGTAATACATTCAGGAAAGACTCTAAATGCGCGCGACTTGCGATTTCTGGTACTACACCACCGAACCTCGCATGTTCATCCATGCTAGATGAGATCACATTGGCTAGCAGCGTACGATCACGAACGATTCCGATTGCAGTCTCATCACATGATGTCTCTATCCCCAAAATCAGTGGCATGCCAGTTACCAATTCTTCTTCATGATCTGCGCATCTTTTCCGTATCCGTAGTAGTTCTTGCGGATATTCAATTTCTCGTAACCAAGTCTTGTGTAGAGCGCGATCGCGCTCTCGTTATTGATATCTACCTCTAACATCATGGAATCAGCGCCACGATCGGCCGCCCAGCTCTCGAGCTCCGCGATTAGGTGATGTGCGATACCTTGGCGGCGAAAATCTGGGTGTACTGCGATCGTCATTAAATCCGCTACCCCGCCAGTGCTCGGTAGAAATGCGCTGGCATAACCGATGATCTCCCCTTCGCTCTCTGCGATTATGAAATTTCGAGTCGGACCAGAGATCTCGGCTCGAAATTGCTCTGCGGGCCAAGCGGTATCCGGAAAATATTCGCGATCTAACGAGACCAAAATCGGAAGATCCAACAGGGTAGCTTTTCGATAGGAAATCATTGTCGCTCCGCTGTCGGTACCGCGTCTGGATGGCGCAGATACAAAGGTTCATCGACTTTGGTGGAATCTGCTAATTTCGGAAACGAGGTGGTATCCGGATACAGATGTTCGATATCAGTAGTTAAGTTGTATTTGAGCGCGCCTTCACCATATTTCGGAAGATTTGAAAACTTGGTTAAAACATCTGGGGCTGAAACATTTGGTCCTTCTACTCGCACTCCTTCTTTGTAGCGCGCCCAGTAAATCTCCTTGCGCCTAGCATCAGTAGCGATAATAAATTCCGGCAGATTGATACCGAAGGCAATCGCATCTAAAGAACAGATTCCATGCAATGGTAAGCCACGTGCAAATGCAAAGCTCTTGGCGAAGATGACCCCAGTTCGCAAACCAGTAAAGGGTCCTGGACCCATACCTACAATAACTTGGTCAATCTCCTCGCGTGCTGCTAATTCGCCGAATTTTGCCAAGACATCACCATGTGTGGTGGCACCATCTTCGATCTCAAGCCATTTCAACTCGTTGCCGTTAAGAACGGCAAATTGAGTCTTGGCAGTTGAAGTATCGATAGCAAGTGTCACCTTCATAAAGTAAATCCCTGCCATCTTTCGCCATGTCCTACTAAAGTGACTTGGCGAACCTCATCTTCACCCGTGCTTCGATTTATCTGAATCTCAAGAAAATTATCAGAGATGCGACTAGCAAGCTCTCCGCCCCACTCGATCACAATTATTGCTTTTTCAACATCTAAATCTAAATCCTCTAATTCAGATAAAGGATTTGCGCCAGCCAATAAACGATAGGCATCCATATGAATAATAGGTGGATTAGATTTGTAACTTCTGGCGATAACAAATGTCGGAGAGGTCACCTCATCAATGCCGAAAGACCTGGCGATTCCCTTGGTTAATTCGGTCTTTCCGGCACCAAGTGGGCCAACCAATGCCACCACATCACCGATCTGCAATTTGGAACCTATCTGGGAGCCAAATTGGCGCATCTGATCTGCGCTATCGATCGAAAATTTATTTGAAGACACAATAAGAGAAGGGTAAAGCAAGAAGGGGCTTGGTTTCCCAAGCCCCTTCTAGATTACTTATTTTTACTGCTCGCCGTAGAACTTGAGCAACGGTGCACGGTAATTCTTATCGATAGATAGATTTGCCTTGCGCGCTGCTGATACCAATGGACCACCTGAAGGTAGCTTGCCATTGTTCACTGCAGATACCAACGTCTTAGCTACGAATAGCAATTGAGCCGTGGTGAAGTTGCAGTGATTTGTTCCTGGCGCAGCAGGAGTTGAAGTTATTGGCGCACCTGCTGAATCGAACTTGGTATAGCTTGCAGCGGTCTTGCTCCAAGCCATCACCAAATTATTTGTTGGCGCGGTGTAGATCTTGTTTGCAGAGTAGGCCTTAAATGCCGCCTCTTTTGCTGCTGCAAATTGCTTTGCATAAGCATCAACAATTCTTTGTGAAGCACCAGCTGGGGTAATTGGATCTGCAGTGCCGACCATCAAAACGGTTGGCACATTGATCTGTCCAGTGTTCTGATGAAGTGATTGCAATTTAGCAATCGCCGCATCATTTCCCTTAGCACGTGGAGCACCAGGATTTGCTGGACTTAATGCACCTAACATCGCATCGATCGCGGTGTTACCTGAAAGTGCAGCGTTAAAGATGACTCGCTCAGATTCAATTCGTGATGCATAGTCAGTCTTGGTGTTATCAAAGACTGCGCCACCTGCTTGCAATTCCGCATCTTGTGTTCCAAGGATCGCAAGAATTGCACCAGTTGTTCCATTCTCCAAGATCGCAAGCGCTGGGCTTACCGCTAATGGGAATGAGAGTTTGAGCGCGCCTTCTGGTCCTGTTGCAGAATCAAAGTGTGCAGATTGTGTTGGCATACCAGCCATCAAGCCAAGTAGTAGCAACGCGCTACGGACTGGAATTCCACCAGCTTCTAAAGCTTTGCCGGTTGCACTTGAGGTATCTGGCCACTTACCAGTTGAAATTCCTGCTTGAACCTTGCCCATTACGGTCAAGACCTTGACGATATCGCCAACTGCTTCAGCGTTACCTGCAGCACCAGCCGAGTAATTACCGGCCTTGATTGATGGATCAAAGAGGGTCTTAACGCCCCAGAGGAAATCTCCCGCCAATGTTAATTCGGCTTGGAAATTATCTGCCACGCACATCGGCGCAGCAGCTGAAACTAAGTTTGGATATTTCTCAGCAAGACCTTGCGTGATCATGCCACCAAGTGAAGAGCCCCAAGCAATAACTTTGTTGGTTTTTGGGAATTGCTTCTTGATGATGTCGATCAATTCGACGTTGGTCTTAATTGCAGAATCTGTGTTGAAGCCTTGACGAGCAAAACCAGAACCGGCAAATGCGATTCCTTGGCTTAAGAAGTACTTAGCTACATCAACATTGCCACCTGGAACTGGTTCTGGAGTATTAGTTACCTTATATCCACCAATTAGCGGAATTCCAGCAGGAATATCGATGTTGTAACGATATCCATGTGAATACAGTGCAACAGTTCCGTTGAAGTTTGCGGGAACCTGCATTGCAAATGGTGCGCCATCAGAGGTAGTGCCTTGGCAAGATTGAACTGGAACTTTGCCATCGCAAAGAATCGCAGCCTTTGCCGCAACTGGAATTGATACCAGTAAGCCGACTGCGAGCGTAAGAGTGGTTACCGTGCTTAACGATTTACGTGTTAATAGTTTCATTATGCTGGCAATCCCTTCGCTGGCATAGCTGGACGTTTGTAGGTTGACTTCACGATTGGTCCATTTCCGGAATCGGTCTGATAGACAACATACTTGCCATCGACAGGCTTTAGATCGCCAGTGACGCTGTACTTGCCAAACCAATATCCGTTGTAACCAACGTGGCTAGTTGCTGAGTAGTTAAGTGGAACCAAAGCCGCACTAGCGAAGTTGGCGCCGTTCTTATCAATCGCAGCCATCAATGACTTGCGAGTTGGTGAAGGTCCGGCAGCTTTAACTGCTTGAGCAACCAAGAATGCGGTATTCATACCGATCATTACGTTGTTATCAAATGCTTGGCCAGGTTGTGCCTTTGCGTAGATATCGCTAAATAACTTGACGTATTCATCAGCGGTGTCGGTTGTTGCTGGAGCGAATGAGGTTCCGACTGCGCCATTAAGAATCGCAGCTGGCACACCAGCGAGCTTGATAGTTGTGGCATCGCCACCAACAGATCCCAAGATCCACTGTGGAGCGTACTTAAGTGCCGCTGCAGTGCTTAGTGCATAGATAGATGCAGTGGTGACACCAAATAGAATCACAACTTCAGCACCGGCGCCAGAGAGCTTCTGGATCCAACCTGGAGCGGTTGCAGTTCCTTGTGAACCTGATGCGTATGGAACCTTTACTGCGAAATCGATTCCGGCTTGCTTAAATCCCGCGAGCGCATCGGAACCGAAATCATCATCCTGATAAAGAAGACCAATCTTCTTGCCGGCGAAATTATCCTTGATGTACTGTCCCATGATCTTCGCTTCCATTACATATGAAGGAAGTACCGCATAAGTAGTTGGATATTTCTTTACATCTGCAAAACCGCTAAATCCGGTGTTCACGAAGAGCACTGGAATTCCGCGACGTGCTGGTCCAACCGAAGCAGCGATCGCCTTGTTGTTTGCAGTACCTAGTGGCGATAGCAGAGCCATTACCTTATCTTTAAGAATTAATTCGTTCGTCTTAGAAACCGCCTCCGTAGGAACATAGCGATCGTCTTTAACTACTAAGGTCAACTTGCGACCATTGATACCACCGTTTGCATTTACATAATCAAAATATGCTTTAACGGCTCCTGGGATCTTGTTATATCCAAGGGATGCGGTTCCGGTCATCGGTACTGTCATACCGAATTTGATCTCAGTGCCAGATACTCCGACCTCACCAGCATGTGCTGGCGCCATCGCAACTGCCATACTTGAGACCGCAACCACCGCAGTGAACCACTTCAACTTATGGTTCAATTTTGTGCGAAAGTGAGTTCGCATATCTTTCCTTCCATCGAGGGGCTTTTAGTTTATGGCTTCTCTCGTTTTTTAGCCCTCTTCCGGTGGGCGTTTTCGATGGGGCCATTAGGTGTGAAAAGGATAGTCAATACCAGCAAAATGCTAATAATAAAGCCAGGCAAGTTGGCGCTTACCGCCTCAGACAGGGTCGCTTTTGAGGTAAATGAATCGACTAACTCGGGCACGATCACCAAAGTTAGAGCTCCGATAACCACCCCAGGAAGGGTCGCAATCCCCGCTATTACTGCGCCGGTCAAAATCGAGAATGAGAGAGTTAATGGGAAGGCGCTAGGCGAGACGGTAGAGATGGTCATAGCCAACATCGCACCGGCAAGGCCTGCGACTGCAGCGCTTAGCGTGAAAGCAAGTACCTGCTTTCGAGATGCATCGATACCTTGTAATTCCGCCGCTATGCGATTGATTCGAATCGCTCGCCAAGTTCTGCCATATCTTGAACGCATTAGATTTTGAAGTAACCATGTCGAGATCAATGCCAAAGTCATTGCGATCCAAAAGAACCATTTATATTGAGTAAAAGTTTCACCCAAGAATTTCGGTGCAAATCCCACATCAAATAGGAGTCCTTGTTCGCCGCCAAGAATCTTAAATTGATTTGCAATCGAGGGAATACCTAGCGCCAAAGCTAGAGTCGTTCCGGCCAAGTAAGGCCCAGTTAAACGCGCTGCTGCCAAGCCCAAAATCGCGCCAGCTATAGCCGCACAGATGATCGCTACCAAGAAAGTGGTCGCCATTGGAAAATGAAAAGTGTTTCTTGAAACCGCTGCACCATAAGCTCCGATAGCAAGTAAGGCTCCTTGACCCAAAGAAACTTGTCCGGAATAACCCGTTAACAAGATAATCGAAGAAATTGCCACTACATAAGTTGAAATTTGAGCGCCTTGATAAACGCGAAGTTCGTCGACGAAATTACTAGCCACGATTAATGCAGCGCCAATCAATATGAATAAAAGCGTCTTGGTTCTACGCATGACGACCCGCTTTGGGTGCAAACAAACCTTGTGGTCTAAATATCAATACAACTATCAAGATGAATAGTGGCGCGATGAAGAAGAGTCCACCATCAATATACATAAGTGCAAACGAAACCAATGTTCCAAGTAAGAGACCGCCAAATACTGCCCCTATGAGGCTTTCTAGACCACCAATCACTGCCGCTATAAATCCAGAAACCAGAAGGATTGCGAACTCCAGCGCTTCGGGCGAGATCGAACCAGAACCATTTGCAGTTTGAAGAAGTCCAGCCAGCGCTGCAACTCCTCCAGATAAAGCCCACCCGATATTACGAATCAAATCAACTTTGAGACCAGATAGTCTGGAAATCTCAGGCGCAAATGATGAAGCTTTTAAAGCTAATCCTAAATTTGTTCTTTGGAAGAGAATGCCAAGAAGAGTTAATACGATTAAAACCGAGATAAGAATCATTAATTTCATCGGAGAGAAGACCAAGGTCTTATCACCGATCGAATAACCCACATTAGAAAGCGGCGCCGCTATTCGAAGCTCTTGCCCGCCCCAAACAAATGCAATCGAAGCTCGAATTACTCCTAGTAGTCCGAGCGTCACGATGATTGGCGCGACCGCAGAAATCGGGCTATTCGTATGCAGTTTGGCAAGAAAGCGCATGAAGAGAAATTCGATCAACGAAGCAACTAGCGCGCCTGCAAGAACTGCGATCGGTAGAGCAATCCAATAATTACCAATTACTTTGACGCACTCATAACCAATATAAGTAGAGAAGAGCGCTAGACCCGCCTGAGCAAAATTAATAACCCTAGAACTTCGCCAGATGATCACAATTGAAAGAGCCATTAAGGAGTAGATGGCGCCCGAGGTGATACCGATCAAAATGGTATTTACAAATTGGATCATTGCTTAATACCCCAAGTAAGCGGCACGTACCGCAGAGTCGTTTAACAAATCAGACGCAATTCCCTGAGTAACCAAACTGCCGAGATTAAGGACGACGCCAAAATCAGCTGTCTCTAAGGCACCCATCGCATTTTGTTCTACTAATACAACGCTCAAACCCATCTCTTTCGATAATAAGGAGATAGTTTGAAAAATCTGCTC
>CAWULI010000029.1:0-10079 GCA_963923155.1 uncultured bacterium | reverse complement strand
GTTACAGCTACAGAATTATTGATGCTGACGATGTTTTTCAAGGAAAACTTTAAACTCTTCTAAATCAACACGGAAATGCGAGAAGTATTTTCCATCTACCTTTATCACCGGAATTAATTGACCATACTCAGCTTCTAATTCTCGATTGTTGTCAATAAGAATCTGCTCAATCTGGTAATTCCAAGGAATTTCATATTCGGTTAAAGCCTTAATTGCATCCTCACAAAGATGGCAGCCAGTGCGACCATATACAGTGACCGTTGACCGCTCCATATAACTAATCATATTTGCCCACATTTGATAGCGTGACAGGGTGAAGCGCTGGGGCCAATCGATCATCATCGCCATTTTGTTGGCACCGCTCTTCTCCCCTCCTGCCACTGCGCTTGTAAACGAACGCGACTCGATTATCTGGGGACATACTTATGCCGGAAATGCTGGCGGCACTTCGACCACAAAGGTAACCGCACAGAATTTACAGAATTTTGGCGGCGCTAAATTAGATGCCAAATCATCCTTCAAAGTTACTTACAATAATTTTCCTGCCTGGGCAGAGCGAGAGATGCAATCTGCAATCGATATTTGGTCTGCTAACTTTTCCTCGACTGTTCCAATAACAGTAGATGCCACTTGGGGTCGCTCCGCTGTTTATGGCATATTAGGTAGCGCCAGGCCAGGCAATTACTTCAATAACTTTGTAAATGCGCCAGATCCGACGCTTTGGTATCCATCGGCTCTAGCAAATGCGCTAGCGGGGAGAGATTTGGATAAGAATAATTCCGAGATCATCATCCAAGTTAACTCATTAGCCCCATGGGATACCCGTAACGATGGCACGCCAAGCGCCTCCGAATATGATCTTAAATCCGTCTTCATTCACGAGATCGGACATGGACTAGGTTTCTTATCCACTGATTCTTATGATCAATTCTTTGGATACGGATCTCTCGATCAGCCAACTCCATTTGATGCATACTTACAATTGGATGACGGCAGGCGTCTAAGCGATCTAACATCTCCAAGCCAAGAGTTGGGTAAAGCTCTAACCAACAACTTATCTTGGTCTGGCCCTAAGGGAATCGCTGCTAACGGTGGAATTAAACCGAAGTTGTACACACCAAGTAGATATCAAAACGGTTCATCGGTATCCCATCTAGATGAGGCAACCTTCGCAACTTCTGGATTGAATTCAGTAATGACACCGAACTTAGATGCCGGTGAAGTATTCACTGGCCCTGGGCCACTTTTACTTGCGATGATGGAAGATATGCGCAATAAACCGCCGGCAGGTATTGCAGTTGGTCTACCCAACCCAGTACAAAATTTAAATGTTTTGGTATCAGATGCCAGCGCGATTATCACCTTCGACCTCCCTACCAACGTGCGTACCGCACAAGTAAAAAACTATGTAATTAAGAACCTAAGGACTGGCGCAACCATCTCAGCAAATAGCAGCCCCTACATTGCAAAAGGTTTAAAGAATGGCACCTCATATACCTTCGCGGTTACCGCAGTAAACGAGAATGGAAGTTCCGATCCAGTTACTAGCGATCCAATAACTCCAATTGCTGGTTGGAAATTTAATCCGATTGATAGTTCTAGTGACGGCAAATTTCTAGTTAGTGGGAAATTAGCCAACCAACCATTCTTGGCTTATATAAGTAGTAAGACCGGAACGCTTCGAATAGCCACATATAACGGAAGTATTTGGAAGAAGACCGTAATTGATGGCATGGGTGGAGTTAATGGAAGAACCAACCATAGATTGGGCGGACATCTATCAATTTGTACTTTTGGTAGCGGTTCCCGCCAAGTAATTCACCTCTTCTACGGCGATATTGTCGACAACGATTTACGTCACGCAACAATCACACCTAATTCATATGCATTTGAAGTGGTCGATGGAAATGCCGCAACTGTTCAACCATACGACCAGGTCGATCGCGTTAGAACTGCCAGCGACGTATCGGTTGCTAGCGCCTGCGCAGTTAGTAGCACTGCGCTACAGGTCTTCTATCGCGATGAGAGCCAAGGCGTTCTATTAGGTGCGGTAAAGAGCGGAAACAAGTGGAGCTATGAATTAATTGACGGTGATCGCAAGACTGATGGTCGCACCACGGGAGATGTTGGCTTTCATTTAAAGGCCTACATGGATGGCGCTAAAACTTATCTGATTTACGATTCTGTGCTGGTCGTTAACCAGCGCAAAGAGGCGACATCAGGCGAGATTCGTTTGGCGATTCGCAGCAATAGCAAAGCTGATGGTTGGACTTATCAAACTTTAGATACTCCTGATTTCAGCGCCGCAGTGCTTGGTTACGACGTAGCCATAAATAAGATTGCTGGAAAATTAACGGCTGCTTGGTTTGCCGCACCTAGCAACACATTGCCTAAACCAGATGAGATTCGAACTCGAGTGATTAATGGAGATGTCACAACTTATCGAACCGATAAATTTGGTACTCCAAATGCACCGCTTAATCTAAGTGGAACCACCTTGGTCCTTAGTTGCCAGAAGCGCTTATGTTCGATCGACCTTATAACTAAGAAGGTGACGCTGGTTAGCGGTTGGCAGAGCGAGGATCCGATTGAGAGCGCATGGATCACTATCGGTGCCAACCGATTCTTAGTCGCAGGTATCAACGGCCAATTGGTCGCGTTAAAACCCTGACTTACTTAAATTCAGATAAAGTGATTTAAGCGAGATTACTTGGCGTTACGACGTTGAATACGCGTCTTTTTTAGCAGCTTCTTATGCTTCTTCTTAGCCATACGCTTGCGACGCTTCTTTACAACTGAACCCATAACGCTCCTTGGATAACTTGGTTATCTTGGTTAACTTGCTTGACTAGTGGCAAGGTTAGCGCGACTAGGCGCGATATACGAAACCGCCCGCAAGTAAAAGTGGCCCCAGATTATTCGAAGCGACCAACCCATCAATTCGCTTACCTGCGATGTAATTTGCTGCGGAGATCCCGCCCTTCTTATCAAAGGTCAATAACAATATCGAGTTCTTCCGCTTCCAACTGGGCAGCGCTTTTATGGCCCCGTTAGATACAAAAGCGCCAAATTGCCCCTTGCTATTTGCAGCGGTCAAGGCGCTGCCTGTACTTGGGTAACGATCAGTCCAAATTGGTTGAAAATTCGTCGCGAATCTAGTGATCACAGCGTTCTGATTTGAATACCCGCCCAGTAGAAGTGAGCTGGTTGAAGTTCTCCAAGCACGATTAGCTTTGACATCAGAACTACGTTGCACTGCAATCAATTTATTGTTTACAAATCTTGCCAGAAATCCATCTACTTTACCGCGCAAATTCTTATCAAGTAACTTCTCACCACTTTGCCCTATTGCCACAATGGATCCGTCGGAATTCTTAATCAAGCCGAATATTGAAGTCGAGCTCTTGCCCAAATAGATTGGGTCACTTCCCCAATTTAGAATAAATGATTTAACGCCTGGGTTTGCATATAAATAACCCGCAACAGTCACCTCACCTTTATCAATCACTAACGCGCTCGGAATTACTGCATTGGGCAAGTTGTAACTTTGGGTATCAACAATTGCACCGCTGCGATCGACTTTCCAATAGCAGAGGGTGCTGGCATCGCTCTTATTGCTACTGACAGGATCTGGTACCACATTATCGGGATTTAAAACTCCTGAAATTGGTGGCAATGTGCCGACGATTGGATTAGCGGCGGCACCGATTAAATAGAAATTGCCATCACTATCGGTGGTGCCAGCGCTGACAAAGGACTCGATACCGCAAGAAAGCTCTACAGTCGCACCATTTATAAATTGCAGAAAGCCGTTCTTTTCCCGATTACCAAATACCGCGATCTGATCGTTAGATACCAAGATTCCCGTCGCCGCGTTATCTACTTGCGCTATTTGCACCAATGGTTTCGCGACTATTACCGCATTTGCTGAAGGCAGACTAAAGATTATTAATGAACCAATTAGAGCGAACGCGAGACGCTTCATCTAACTCAATTCAATAGAGCGATCGCGTGCGGCTTTCATGGCCCTTGCGACTATTTGATCAAGATCATCTCTAGTAAAACTTTGTAAAGCTGCAAAAGTGGTTCCATTTGGACTGGTGACATTCTCACGCAATGTTGTCGCGCTCTTACCTGTGGTCGCTAATAACTCCGCTGCACCGATCAAAGTTTGCACTACCAACTCATTGGCATCAGCTTCTGATAACCCTAATTCCTGCGCACCTTTGACCATCGCCTCTACAAATGCAAAGAAATATGCCGGTCCAGATCCGCTTGTAGCAGTTACCGCATCTTGTAGCTCCTCCGAAACTTCTACGGCTTTACCGGCGGCATTAAGGAGATCATTTACAAAGCCCTTTTGATGATCACTTACCTTCTCATTAAATGAATAACCGGCCGCACCTTTACCAACCAGCGCTGGAGTATTTGGCATGACTCTAACAATCGAGTTAGCGCCACCAAGCACGGCTGAGATTGTTGCGATCTTCTTGCCTGCCACAAATGAGATGATCAAAGTCGAAGGTGAAACGGAGGATTTGATCTCGTCTAAGAGCGCTGCTAGATCCTGAGGTTTAACCACCAAGAGCAGCGCATCGCAATCAGAGATACTCGATAACTCGCTACCTACTTTGATCCCGTACCGCTTTCGCAATTCTTCACGGCGCTCTGGTCGTTTTTCAAGAATCTCGATGTGCTCTGGCGAGTGACCAGCTTTGATTAGCGCGGCAATCAAGGCCTCGCCCATGACTCCTGCACCAATCATCGAGATTTTCTTGAAACTCATAGCCTGTAGTTTACGAGATATTTAATTTATTCAATGTGCATTATTGAGTAATAAGCCCTAGGCTCTTGGACTATGTCTGAAATTGCAGCAGGTTTTGCAAGAGATTGGGTCGAATTCACCGACCCAAATGACGATAGTGAAATTTTCAAATGTGATCTAACTTGGCTAACCTCTAATTGGAGCTGCATCTACGGTTCGGGTTGCAAAGGAGTATTTGCAGATCAACCAAACGCTGGCTGCTGCACCGAAGGTGCGATGTATAGCGACGCTGCTGATGAGGCCAAAGTTATGGAGATCGCAAAGAAACTTACGCCAGATATGTGGCAGTTCTACGATGAAGCCCGCAGCAGCGGTAAAGGCAAGAAAGCTACTTTAAATATCTCGGAAGTTGATGAAGATAATGAGCGAAAAACTCGTACCGTAAATGGCTCATGTATTTTCTTAAATCGTAAAGGTGAATTCCCCACTTTTGGATGCGTATTACACCATTTCGCCGAACAGAATGATCTAAAGTCTCTTGAAGTAAAACCTGATGTCTGTTGGCAATTACCGATTCGCCGTTCATTCGAAAGACGAGAAGTCGGCGAACGTGAATATTCAGTAACAGTAATTGGAGAGTATGAACGCCTGGCTTGGGGCGATGGTGGTGAGGACTTCGATTGGTATTGCAGTAGCGACTCCGATGCACATGTTGGTACGCAACCTGTTTATCTTTCTAATGCTGCCGAGTTAAAAGCTTTGATGGGACTAGACAATTATCAGATCCTTAAAGAGATCTGCGATCAACGCATGGATGGCATCAAACTTTCTGAGAAGAAGCGCCTTCCACTCTTTGTAATTCAACATCCTGCCACTGTCGCCGCCAAGCATTAAAGTTCGGGCATGGCCAAGGTCAAGCAAGATCCATTTAGATGTAGCGAATGTGGCTGGACCAGCACCAAATGGGTCGGTCGCTGTGGAGAATGCCAAGCATGGGGTAGCGTCGAAGAGGTCGGTGCACCAAAGAAATTATCTTTAGTCGCAGGCTTTGTTTCACAAGCTGCAACCCCTATCAATCAAGTAGATCTCGCTAGCGCGAAGGCGCGACCGACCAAAATCGAAGAGCTAGATCGCGTATTAGGTGGCGGAATTGTTCCAGGCGCTGCGATTCTTTTAGCCGGAGAACCTGGTGTTGGTAAATCTACTTTGCTTTTAACCGTCGCGGCGCAGGTAGCAAACAATGGCACCAATACTCTTTATATCTCCGGCGAAGAGAGCGCATCTCAAGTTCGCTTAAGAGCCGAACGTATCAACGCCCTCAATCCAAATCTCTGGTTAGCCGCAGAGACTGATTTAGGCGCCGTAATCGCGCATTTAGATTCGGTTAAGCCTGATCTCTTGATTATCGATTCGATCCAAACAATCGGATCAAGTACTGTCGAAGGTGCACCTGGCGGCGTGACTCAGGTGCGCGAAGTTGCCGGTGCATTGATTCGAATCTGTAAAGAGCGCGACATAGCTTTGCTATTGGTCGGACATGTAACCAAAGATGGATCGATTGCTGGGCCACGGTTACTCGAACATATCGTCGATGTGGTTTTAAATTTCGAAGGCGAGAGACATTCAAGACTCAGATTAATCAGGGCGATTAAGAATCGTTTTGGTGCATCCGATGAAGTCGGTTGTTTTGATATGAATGATTCCGGAATTCAAGGCGTCGCAGACCCAACCGGTCTTTTTACCTCGCGTCACACCGAACCAGTGCCTGGCACATGTGTAACCGTTACTCTCGAAGGTCGTAGGCCCTTATTAGCCGAGATTCAAGCGTTAGTTAGCGCTGGCCGCGATAATGATTACGGCAATGCGCGCCGCGTAACTAGCGGAATGGATTCATCACGCACTTCAATGACGCTGGCAGTATTAGAACTACGCGCCAATATCAAACTCTCTGGACGCGATGTTTATGTAGCAACAGTCGGCGGCATGAAGATGTCTGAACCTGCTGCAGATCTAGCCGCCGCACTTGCGATCGCATCGGCCGCAAAAGGCCTAGCGCTTCCTGCAGACTTAGTCGCAATCGGCGAAGTGGGGCTAGCTGGTGAGATTCGTAAGGTTTCTGGAGTACAACGACGAATCGAAGAGGCGCATCGACTGGGTTTCAAGCGCGCTTTGGTTCCGACCGGTAGCGAAGTTAAATTACCGGGCATGGAGATCGTCGAAGTCTCAAGAATCGATCAAGCAATTGCTAAAGTAAAAGTCTGATTAACTAAATCAAACCCTCGGCACGACTTACCGCTACCCCAATCTCAATTAATTTTGTCTTACTTGGATACACCAGATATCGGGGATTCCACTCGGGTTGAAATTTTGCATTGAATCTATAGAGTGACTCGATTTGTACCCATTTAGAAAAGAAACGCAATACGTCACGTTTAAAACGTAATATGATTCCAGAACTAATTCGATCTGCTTCTTCAAAAATTGACCTGAATGCCGCAAAGTTCAAAGAAATCCGTGCGATCTTATTAGCTGCTGCATATTCGGTCGCAACTGTGATGATCAATTCATTAACACCAGTATCGGCATCGCGACTTCGTAACATACGATCAAGCGAGATTCCTTCCTTACCCCACGGTGAAAAAGTCATGAATGCCATTAGTTTTCCCTCTTTACGAGCCAACACAAATATCTCTTGATCATCTATTGGACTCAAGAAACGATCCAAAGCCATAGCAAAACCGCGCTCTTTAGCGCCATAACGCCACTCCACTGCTTTCACTTTCAGCTCTGCGCGCTCTTCATCTGTCAATTGATTTACACGTTTTGCTTCTGCAATATATCCCAAGCGTTTGGTCTTATTGATCATCTCTCGTACGCTCTTCATAACCGATCCATCAAGATGAAAATTGCGTGTAACAATCACTGCTTCATCGCCAACGTGTAGCGCAGTCATGCCAGTTTTTTCGATCCAGAGTTCACCCGCGCGTTCGCTACAACCCATTACTGCCAAGGTCCAGGCGTATTCATCTGCCAGCGCAATCAATTTATCCATCACTTCGCTCCAGAGACTGTAATGTCCAAATGGATCTCCGGCGGCCAATAAAACGCCATTTTGTACGCGATAACTCTGGCCTGCCGTCTTGCTATTAGACCACACAACTGATTTATCTAATCTCGTTGAGAAGTAACTTAAGGAATCGCTCTGCGGGTTCTTTAAGACAATTTCCTTAATTATTTTTGCATCAGTCTCGTCTATTTGATTTATCGGTTTGACGCGCCGAAAAAATAACCAGATGGGGATGGTTATCGTGGCGATACCAAAGATAAGTAATGTTGAAAATACAGTATCTGAAATACGTTCACTCGCAAATTTGATTGGACCTGCGATTCCAACGAATCCATAAAGTACAGTCTGCAAAATCTCTGCAAATGATGGAGTCCCAACAATTGCCCTACTGTGACGAAATAGTAAAAGAAGAACGCCGATTGCAAAAAAGGTTAAAAATGCAATTGCCAAACCAAGGAGGGGATGCTTACTTGTAGTCGGGTCAGATTTCGCGTAGAACTCTTTTCTAAAGACCACCAGCAAGATCAAAGTAATTAAATCTACAATCACATGTTCTAAATGAATTCGATATCTAAAAGCCTCTGCAGATATTCCTATCGCCAGAATTATTACTGCGATATTCCAAGCTCTACGTTTACGGCGACTGATTCCAAAAGAGAGCAACATCAAAATCAAACCACTGATTAATGAGGTTGAGAAAGCAGTGGAATTTACGTAAACCAGAGTGTAATTATCTAGTCGATGAGCTGCGCTCTTAAAAGGTCGAAAGATGTTTGCGGCAACATTAAAAAAACCAACAAGTGCCATCAAGCGGCCGAGCCACTTGGGTATGCGCTGAGAGATTTTCATTAGAACTCGCTAGCAAACCACTTCAGTACATCTTGAACAATAGGTCGCCATGTTGAGAAATTATGCCCCCCGCTCTGCAAGGTTAGCAATTCCACGTTATGTGCTGCACCTATTCTGCCATAGAACCAGTTGGTTGATTTATACGAACTGGCATCTGCTTTTGAGGTTATTAGAAATAGATCCAACGGTTCGCTACGAAGCTTCGATAAAGACACTAAGTCATACTCTTGCTTCAATAAATTCCTGGTTTTGAAATCCACATTCAATGGAGGATCCGGTTGAAAATACCCAGCAATTGGCGCGGCTCCTTTGAATATCTCTGGGTGCTTCATCGCCAACATACTTGAACACCAACCACCGGTTGAATATCCAGTAACTACCCAGCCATTTCGCTTTGCTGGAAGATTCTTTACTACATAGCCATATACATCAGAAGTTAACCAATCCTCCACCTGCACGCCACTCGGAATATTCATGCAACCAGTATCTTGGTGTGGTTCGATATTGTAATCAGGTAATACCGCAATAAAATCTTTCAAAGCATAAAGACTATTTGCTTGTTGAATCTGGTTATCTAATTTCAAACCATTAAGCCAAGCAGTTGGCACTCCAGGTGAACCAGATAGAAAAACTGCGACTGGGAACTTATCTGCGCTATTAGTTTTGATTGCAGCAACGATTGATTTTGGTATCAATAACCAAACGCTAGCTGTTATCTTTGAACTTTTACCGGTGAAGGTCTCCTGAATGATCGCAGAGCCATTATCCGTGAACTTGGCTTTCGATAGATCAATCTCAGAGGGGACTATGACCTCTTTACCTTGATCGGAAATCCCAAATAACTCTCTCCAAGAATTATAAAAACCATAAGAATTATTTAAGACCAATCCAACCGACATTAGAAGTATCAGATTTATTGCTAATACAGAAATTGCGCGAACCAAAAAATTCTTGAACGAGTTCCAACGATATATCAGCAGACAAAATAAAAGCAGATAAAGTAGGACTACAACTGCTAGCAGTAACCCGCTAGTTAATTGCATTAGATTGTTTCGGGTTCGAGCGCCTCTGGTGAATCAGGAGTTCCGCCTTTGGGCGTACCCTTAAAGGTAAATACCGCGGTATCGCCTTCACCTTCGATGCCAACCAAGACAATCTCTCCTGACTTGATCTCATTAAAGAGAATTCGCTCTGAAAGCGCATCTTCGATCTCACGTTGGATGACGCGACGTAATGGTCGAGCACCTAGTAGTGGGTCATATCCGCGCTTTGCCAAGAGAATCTTGGCATCGTTGGTTAGTTCGATACCAATATCTTTCGCTTGTAGTCGTTGATCCAAATTGGCGATCATCAAATCGACGATTGTGATGATCTGATCCTGATTTAGCTGATGGAAGA